>JABDQU010000293.1 GCA_013042105.1 Boseongicola sp. | reverse complement strand
CGCAAGGATTTGCGTGCTGAAGACGCAACCCAACACGCAGCGGAGTAATCAGCATGGTCGGTCCTTTAGAGCAGGCAATTCTGGCATTGATGATCTTTGTGATCATGCTTGGCATGGGTGCATCCCTAACACCGCGCGACTTCTATCTTGCGCTGAGACGCCCTTACGGTCTGATGATCGGGGTGGTTTCTCAATATGGCTTCATGCCCTTTATCGGCTTTCTTCTTGCGACCCTTTTGACGGTCCCCGAAACGATTGCGGTGGGGATCTTGATCATGTCGTGCATGCCCGGTGGAACGACCTCGAACATTTTCACCTATTTTTCGAAAGGCAATCTCGCACTGTCGGTTTTGATGACAGTGACGTCGACGGTCGCAGGGGTGATCCTTATCCCCATTATTCTGGTGATCTATGCAAATGCACTTGATCTGGACATTCCGCGTGAGAACATCATTGCCACGTTGGTTCTTTTGCTGGTGCCTGTCGGGATCGGGATGATCTTGCGCAAGATAAGCGCGAATGTAGGTGCCGTGACTGAGTTCATGGGCTCGGCGTTGGCGCTTTTTTTCATTGTTTTCCTCGTAATCAGCTGGATTCCACGCAACTGGACGTTTCTGCTTGAGACAACTTCGGCAACTTATATTGCCTCGATCGGACTGGGCGTGTTTGGCATAGCAATCGGGTATTTCTTTGCCCGCGCGTTGAAACTTCATCCACGGAACGCGCGGACAGTGGCTTTGGAAACGGGTATCCAAAACGGACCGCTGGCAGTTGCGATTATCGTGTTCACGTTCAACGGAACCGAAGCGCAGGCGGTCATGGCAGTACCTGTTCTTTATTCGCTGTTTATCGTCATTGTCTCAACACTTGTGACGCTGGTTTTCCGGCGGGCGAACACAGCGGCCGAGCAGAAGTTGCCCGACGGGTTGCTTTAGGGTTCTGGACGAGGGGACGTTAACCTGCACGAACCACTTGCACCCCCGCGGTGGGCCGAGTGGTTTTAAGTGTGTGTTAACTAAAATACAGGCTTTATGAATAGGTCCGCACACACTGCGACCTGCGACAGGCAAAAGGCCCGCTTTCCCTGGGCTGTTTGCGGGCGTTTCTGGGAGGGGTCTGAGGTGGCAAAGACATGACACAAGCGCGCGCGGACATCCGGCCGATTGTTCTTGCAGGCGGGAGCGGCACACGGCTTTGGCCAAGAAGCCGGGCTGGATTCCCCAAACAGTTCGCGCAACTTGTCGGCGACGAATCCCTGTTTCAGTCTGCAATATTGCGGGTTCATGGCGATGGATTCTCTGCCCCTATTGTGGTCACAGCCGAACCGTTTCGATTCATCGTCTTAGAGCAACTTGATGCAATTGGTGTGAGCGCTGCAGCCGTACTGATTGAGCCAGAAGCCAAAAACACCGCGCCCGCCGTGGCCGCGGCTTTGGCCTGGGTCGACAAGGAAGACGCCGATGCGCCCATTCTGGTGACCCCTTCTGACCACGCAATCACCAATGCGGAGGCTTTTCGAGCAGCAGCACTGGAGGCGTCGGAGCACGACAGCATTATGACTTTTGGGATCGCACCGACCCGCCCAGAAACCGGCTATGGTTGGCTTGAGCTTGCGGCGGACGTCGCCGGGAAAGCCCCTTACCCACTTAGGCGTTTTGTCGAAAAACCCGACCCGACGAAAGCACAGGAAATGCTGGAAAGCGGTGGTTACCTTTGGAATGCCGGTATTTTTCTGGGTCCCTCGCAAGTCTTTCGCACCGAGTTTGACACCCATGCTCCAAAACTGAGAGCAAAGGCAGTCGAGGCCTTGGATGCTGCCGAGCAGGAACTGGGTTTTATTCGTCTCGACCGAAAAGCATGGTCGGGTGTGGATGCGATTTCTTTTGATCATGCCGTCATGGAAAAAGCATCGAATTTGCACGTCTTGCCATGGGATTACGGGTGGTCTGACCTTGGCTCGTGGGATGCGATCTGGCGTGAGAAAGGCAGTGGTACGGTTTGCGACGGAACGGCTGAGGCGATTAATTGTGAGGACACTTACTTGTCGTCGCCTGATGGTCAGCGGCTCGTCGGTATCGGGTTGAACGATATTGTGGCCGTCGCTTTGCCGGATGCCGTCCTGGTCACAACCCGTGCTTCTGCTCAGGACGTTGGACAGGCTGTCGAAATCCTGTCGTCTCAAAATGCACATCAAGCACATGAATTCGCGCGCGACCACCGCCCGTGGGGCTGGTTCGAAACACTTGCCGTCGAGGAGCGCTTTCGGGTCAAGAGAATTGTCGTGAAGCCGGGCGGACGGCTCTCATTGCAGGCACATCAAAGACGCGCCGAACACTGGGTGATCGTCGAAGGTACCGCTCAGGTGACAATTGGTGACCGCAAGCGGCGTCTCGGTGAAAACCAAAGTGTTTATGTCCCTGTCGGTGCACGCCATCGGTTGGAAAACGAAAGCGATGGCGATCTGGTTCTGATTGAGGTGCAGACAGGTGCGTATCTGGGTGAAGACGACATCGAGCGGTTTGATGACGCTTATTTGCGGGACTAGGCGGCTACACCTCTTCGATCAGGCTCACTCTTCGCGGAAGGCCCGTTGAAAATAGACCGCGAGCGGCTCTGTCAGATAGGATAAGGGCGAACGTTCATTCGTCTTAAGATAGGCCTCCACCGGCATTCCGGGGAGAATATTGAGATCAGAAACCGCCGCCATGGCGTCCCTATTGGGAATGACAATCGCCTGATAATAGGCAAGGCCCGTGGTCTCATCGATTTGGGCGTCCGCTGAAACCCGCAAAACCCTTGCGGCCACATCAGGCGTGGTGCGACGATTGAAGGCGGAAAAAATCAGGGCAACGGTTTGGCCGGGGTAAACCTGATCGACATCGATTGGATCAATGCGTACCGAGACTTCCAGTGGCAGATCTGCGGGCACCAGATACATCATTGGCTCCGCAGGGCGAACCACCGATTGCAGCGCTGATACGCGACTATCAAACACCAAACCTGCGACAGGTGCCCGGACCTCGAGCCTTGCGATCTGTTCGGACAGGCTGATACGCTTCTCTTCCAACTCAATCGCAGAATACCCGAGATCTCGCAAACGGGTGATCGCGCCCTCACGGCGGTGGTCTTTTAGCTTCAAACGTTCGATGGTGAGAGCAGCGATCCTACTGCGGGCTTCAGCGGTGCGCGATGTCAGATTTCCGATATCTCCCAATAGACGCACTTCTTCGCGCTGTAGTTCCAACAAACGGCTGCGCTGGATCAGCCCACGCTCAAAAAGGCTTTGCACATCGGCGCGCTCCTCGGCGATGTATTCCAGTTGCCGACGAAGCGCATTCAATTGCGCTTCGGTACCTTCAATCTGCAGTTCGATTTGTGACTGCTGTTCGCCGATCTGAAGCGCCTCTTGAAAAAGCGAGGCGCGGCGTGCGTCAAAGAGCTTGGATTGCCCGACGACGAGTTCCGCGATCGCCTCGCCGCCAATTGTCGCAAATGTCGGAAGGCCTTCGAAATCCGGGTTTGGCATATCGTCACGCTCGGCGATCAAACGAACGCGACGGGCAAAAAGCTCGGCAAGTTGACCCTCGATCACAGTCAGTTCCGAGTTTAAAAACGTACCGTCAAAGCGCACCAAAACTTCGCCTGCCGCGACCAAAGCGCCGTCTCTTGCAAGGATCTCACCTACCACGCCGCCATCAGGATGCTGAACGATTTGCTTTTTGCTCTCGACCTGAATTGTGCCGGTTGCCACAACCGCGCCTGCAATCTGGGTCCCGACGCCCCAGGCACCTAGGCTTCCAAGCATCAGGACAATCGCACCGAACCCAATAGTAAGCGGAAGTTTTGCCTGCAGGTGTGTCGTGTTTTTCGTCATTGGTTGACCCTTTGAACAACGCGCTGCACATCGCCTGCGTTCTTCATCATTTCGCGGATGATTTCGCCGCTTGGTCCGTAGGCCGCAGGTTTGCCCGCTTCGAGAACAAGAAGCTTGTTGCAAGCCGAAATCGCCGTCGGCCGATGCGTCATGATCACAACGGCGCGGTCGTTCGCTTTCAGGGTTTCCACCGCAGTATTCAAGGCCGCCGAGCCTTCCGCATCCAGTGCGGAATTTGGCTCGTCGAGCACAAGCAGCACAGGGTCATTGTAGAGCGCACGTGCAAGCCCCACCCGTTGCTTCTGGCCGCCGGAAAGGTGCGTTTCAGACCCGCCGAGCATCGTGTTGTAGCCTTGTGGGAGGCGCAGGATTACATCGTGCACGCTTGCCATTTGTGCCGCGGCTATCACTCTCTTCTGATCTGGCTCGCAGGCCATCTGCGCAATGTTTTCTGCGACGGTGCCTTCGAACAGTTGAACGTTCTGAGATAGATACCCGATGTAGTCTCCCAGTCGCTCGGGCCCGTATTGATCAAGCGATGCCCCCCCAATCCGTACTTCACCAGCAGTCGGCGAAATAATCCCGACCAAGACCCGCGCCAATGTCGACTTTCCGGAGCCGCTTCGCCCGATCACGCCGAGCGCCTCGCCAGGTCGCAACTCGAAACCGACTTTGTGCAGCACGGGTGTGTCACCCCGCGAGCGTTGAAAACTGACTGTCGATACGTCAAGGCGCGCGACCGGTCTTGGAAGCGCGGCTGGGGGTTTGCGGTTGGGAATGTCGCTCAGGAGTATACGAAGGTCTTTCCAGGCTGCACGCGCGCGTTGCACGGCGGGCCACTGCGACATAGCCGTCTCGACAGGCGCGAGAGCGCGACCCAAGAGGATCGACGCTGCAATCATTGCTCCTGCGGTCAGATCGCCTTGCAACACCAGCCATGCGCCCATCGCGAGCATCGCGGATTGCAAAAACAGTCGAAAGGCGCGCGTGAACGAAGCAAATGTTCCGGTCACATCGCTTGCCTTGGCTGCCTGATCCATGGCGGCGGTGTGTGAGGTTCTCCATCGATCGGTCATCGACGCTGTCATACCCTGCGCCCACACCATATCGGCATCAGCTTCGGCCTGCTGCGCAAAGACCGCCGCTTTGAGCGCCTGCTCATTTGCTTGCGCATTCCTATTCAGGGTCAAAAGCTGATTTAACGCAGTTGCAGCGATCAACACTCCCCCACCCATAACAGCGAGCCATCCAAGGAGTGGGTGAAATATGAAAATGGCGGCTAGGAAAGCAGGTGTCCACGGCGCATCAAAGAGGGCAAGTATTGTGGGTGATCCGAAAAAACCACGGATCGTCTCAAGGTCTTGTAACCGTCCCGCAGCGTGCTTGCCGCGCCGCAATGCGGCCCTCTCAAGAACAGCGCTAAAAACACGATCGTTCATCGCCGCCTGAAACCGCATCCCCACACGCGCGACGAGACGCCCGCGGGCAAACTCCAAAACCCAGAGAAAAAAGTACAGGCCCGCCACCAGCACAGTCAGGGCAACAAGTGTTTCTTCCGAGCGTGATCCTAACACACGGTCATAGATTTGAAGCATAAACAACGGTCCGGTCAGCATGAGCAGATTAGTGAAAACGCTGAAAAACATCGCACAGGCAAATAGGCCCCGTGCATTGGCCCGCGCCAGCGAGATGCCCGTTTCCGAGTTGATATCCTTCATGAAATCGTCCCGATGTTAATCCAGACCGACCAAATATGGTTTGGAATCAGAGGCCTGGAAACAAGGGGTCGGACCAGACAGCCAGGCACTGCAGCTTATACATCCGACAGAAACGGTAAATTTTTAATGAATTTCTTAGCGATTGATGGCGGCTTGCGCTGATTGGCTCGGTCACAAAGAAAACCAGCATCCACAGAAACCACCAGTGCGCGAAAGCGAACTACTGACACGCCACCGATCTAACAAGGTAATGCCCTCCCAGGCCGCGCAATTTACGCGGCTTGAGAGGGCTAAACATGTGTCGTTGAGTGCTTCTGACTAGGCTGCAAACCCAAGCTTGGAAACGTGAATTTCAAATGTCGGGTGCATTTCGGCACCGATCACACTGTCCTTATGGTGGCGATAGATGGACCGCCAATAGGGCTGAATAATCACGCCTTCATCCTGCATGATCTTTTGAAGCTTCGCCATGACCTCGCGTCGCTTGTCAGCGTCGGCAATGGCCAATGCGTCATTCAGCAAGTTGTCGAACTCGGCGTTGCTGAAGGCACTCTCGTTCCAAGGCTCGCCAGAGCGGTAGGCCAACGCCAGAACCTGAACACCCAAAGGTCTTTGCGCCCAGTCTGTTGTTGAAAGCGGATATTTTGCCCAGTCATTCCAGAAAGTGGAACCCGGAAGCACAGTGCGGCTTACGTTAATACCTGCATCCCGCAACATCGCGGCGGCGGCATCTGTCGTCGCTTTTCGCCATGTGTCGTCGATGGAAATCAGCTCATGCTCGTAGTCGCTCATGCCAGCCTCTTCCATAAGCGCCTTGGCTCCTTCGGGGTCAAAAACCGGTGGTGGAAGTTCGGCATATTCCGGGTGGAGCGGCGAAACATGGTGGTTTTCAGCGAGCTGCCCGTTGTTTGAAAATCCAAGTTCCAGCAAGACCGAACCGTCAACCGCCATGGCCAAGGCGCGACGAACCCGGGCGTCGGCGTAGGGAACCATTCCGTCAATCTCGGCTGTCTGATTTGGGCGGATCACCACCGTGTTAGCCGTTAGAGCCTCCGACTTGGACCACCCAATATCGTCCATAATCAATATGAAATCACCTAGGGATTCATACACCATATCTACTTCATCGGAATCTACCGCTGCAACGATGCCCGACTGCTCGGTGCCGAAATCAAGATATTCGATCCGGTCGAGATAAGCCCCCTCGCCCCACCAGGTATGATTTTCGTTTTTGACCAGAACAGCGCGACTACCAATCTCATAGTCTCCCGGCAGGTAAGGGCCGGTTCCGATCGGATTATCCAGCGGATCGCCGTTGAAACTTTGGTGCACAATGGCCGCCGGATAGTCGGAAAAACCGGCAATCAGTGTGATGTCGGGCTGCCCAAGCACCAAGCGGACGGTTGTTTCGTCCACCACATTGATTGCTCCGTCTCGTGCTTGTCCCGTTTCCCCATCGACCAGAGACCCCATGCGCGATGCCATGGAATTTCCTTCGATACCGGTGTCGCACCAACGTGCAATGTTGAAAGCAACGTCTTTCGCTGTGAAGGAATCACCGTTGTTCCATGTCACTCCCGGGCGAACGTTCAGCAGGTATTCTGTTGCATCCTCATTCACCACCCAGCTTTCCAGCAGCATAGGCGCGATACTTCCGTCGATTTGATACTCGACGAGATACTCAAGATAGCCCCGGGTATAGTTCGACATTTGCGGCCAGTCGTAGGTCCGCGGGTCTTTGAGTGCCAACACGGTCGACTCGATACGCAAGGTGCCACCCACCTGTGCATGTGCGGCGGCCTTGGCCGGTTGAGACACCCCAAGCAGGCCGTAGGCGGCGGTTGCCGACACGCCCAGTGAGGTCGCGCGCGACAGAAACTCGCGGCGCGAAAGGGTGCCCGCTTTGACTTCGTCTGCATAGTTTTGGGCTGCGGGATGAACTTGAAATAGGTGGGCCATAAAAATCTCTTTTTTTTGAAGGGAAAAAATAGCGGGGGGAGTTTGTCCAAACCCGCTCAGAGTGCGTTCACCGCACTCATTGAATGTTGAGCGCAGCAAGCACTGTGCAAAACATCGTTATGGGAACTAGACAGCGTTGCCTCAGGAATTGCAAGTTGGAGGCAAGGTGGGCGCTAAAGGACAGGCTGAAACGCCGGCGCGGTCATTGACGAGGCATCAGAGCCTACTCGGCTCGAAGATAGCGCGCTATTGCCGCCTCGACGCCTTGATCCCAGATCATTCTCAACCAGCTTGCGAACGCTTCCGCAAAAAGCGGGTTATCGACCAGTTCGCCGTAATACTTGCGCTGTGACAGCCACTTCTCAGGTGACGACTTGGCGTCCAGCGCAACTGTATTCAAATCGTCCCAAAAAGGGTCATTGGCCTCAATTTCGCTTCCGTCTTCCCGATGCCCCGCACACATCCTTGCCCAAATCGCCTCGGCCAGCGCCAAACCAGACACAGAGGTGCCATTTGCAATGCCATCCTTTATCGAAGGAATGACAAAACCCGGATGTCGAGACGAACCATCGAAGGCGACGCGACGGGTCGTGTCGACGATACGAGGATTTGAGAAGCGTTCTTTGATCAACTCAACATATTCGGTCGGCACCATACTGGGAACTGCCGCAAGGTGAGGCACCACCTCTTTGCGGGCTACCTTCGCAAAAAAGGCAGCGATCTGGTCGTGAGCCAAGCACTCGGCGATCGTCGCGATTGATAGCACTTCCCCGGCGTTCGCGACGATCTGATGACCGCCATTCAGCACACGGATCTTCATCGCCTCGTAGTCATGCACACGATCTGTAAATGTTGCTCCGACTTTGTCCCATTCCGGACGGCCAGCGCAGAATTTGTCCTCAATGACCCATTGGCGGAAGCTTTCGTGTGTCACCGGCGAGGCATCATCAATGCCTAGGCTTTGAGCCAGTTTGAGTTCATTCGGACCAGTCGCGGGCACGATGCAATCAACCATTGAGTTTGGAAAAGTGCAGTTGGTTTCGATCCAATCGGCGAGGTCGCTGTCACCCATGCGCGCCAAAGACGTCACGGTTTGCCGCAAGATATCACCGTTCCCCTGAAGGTTGTCGCAACTCATGCAGGTGAAAGCCCCGATACCGGCGTCTCGCCGGATTCTCAGGGCCGCAATCATCGCGCCAAATGCGGTTTTTGGCGTCGCAGGGTGCGCCGCGTCGTGAAGAATGTCCAAATGGGTGTTGTCGAATCCCTTAGTCGCAGGATCAATGAAATACCCACCCTCGGTCACCGTAAGTGACACAATTCTGATAGCGGGATTTGCCATTTGAGCGATGAGGGCTGCATTGTCCTCTTCGACTGGAACAAAGTCTATCATCGAACCGGTAACCTCGGCCGAGGTCTCTGACGGTTTCAGTTCGATCAGGGTCGTCAGATAATCCTGTGCTTTCAGTCTGTCGCGTTGCGCACTATCGCCTGCCCTAACGCCAGCCCCGATTATGGCCCAGTCCTGAGCCTGGCCGTCCTGCATGAGGCGATGCAGATACCAAGCCTGATGTGCACGATGGAAATTGCCAAGTCCAATATGGACGATCCCCGGCGTCAGTGCGGACCGGTCATACTGAGGCACCTGAATGGACGTCGGAAGCGCGCGAAGCGTCTCTTGGCTTAGGTTCATTGGCGCGTCCTCCCGCGATTGATCTTTCATCAGCTCATCCAGTTCCCGCCGTCGACGTTGTACGTCTGGGCTACGATGTAATTGGAGTCGGAAGAGGCCAGAAACACTGCCATACCCGTCAGGTCATCAGCGGTGGCCATCCTTCCAAAGGGAACGCTTGCGCTTACTTCTTTTTTCTTTTGGCCCAGAGGCTTGCCTTCATACTTGGCAAAAAAGGCATCTACCCCGTCCCAATGCTCGCCATCGACGACGCCTGGGGCGATGGCGTTCACGTTAATGCCGTGTTGGATGAGGTTCAGTCCGGCAGATTGCGTCAGCGAAATGACTGCCGCCTTGCTGGCACAATAGACAGAGACAAGGCTTTCTCCACGCCGCCCAGCCTGCGAAGCCATATTGATGATTTTGCCCTTGATACCGCGATCAACCATGTGTTTGGCGACAGCCTGCAATGTGAAGAGCGTGCCGCTAACATTGATATCAAAGACGCGGTGGTAGTCTGCTCGAGTGATTTCGGAAATAGGCGCAGCCGAGAAAATCGCCGCATTGTTGATCAGAATGTCGACTTGACCAAACAGCGAGGCGCAACGCTCGACACATGCATCGATGCTGGCCTGATCCGTGACATCAAGCTCGATTGCTATTGCGTAGTCACCGATCTTTTTGTTGATCTCATAGGCCGCAGCATTTGCGCGTTCATAATCGATGTCGGCAATGGCAACACGCGCACCTTCAAGTGCATAGGCGCGGGCAAAGGCAAGCCCGATGCCCCGCGCTGCCCCAGTGATAAGGGCCGTCTTGCCGTCGAGCCGTTTCATGCAATCCGCAGACCGTCTGCATCGAAGCGGTGGATTTCATCAGTGCGTGGATTGAGGTGGATCGTGTCACCGTGGCGCAAGCTTACATCCCCAATGGCGCGAACCGTTAGCGTCTCTGCCAAGCCCGTGTTGTGGATATGGAAGAACGTATCCGAGCCCAGATGTTCCGCCACGCCGACCGTGCCGGTCCATGCACCGCCGCTTTCAACAACGTCAATGTGCTCGGGACGAATGCCGATTGTTGTGGCGTTGTGCTTGGCAGCCTCTTCACCCGTGATCAGGTTCATTTTCGGCGAGCCGATGAAACCAGCCACAAAGGTGTTGCGCGGCGTGCGGTAGAGTTCAAGCGGGCTTCCAACCTGCTCAATCACTCCTGCCTGAAGGACGACGATCTTGTCGGCCATTGTCATGGCTTCAACCTGATCGTGCGTCACGTAGATCATGGTTGTCGCCAGCTTCTTGTGAAGCTCGGAGATTTCCATGCGCATACCAACGCGCAGGGCCGCATCGAGGTTTGAGAGTGGCTCGTCGAAGAGAAACGCCGATGGCTCACGAACAATCGCGCGGCCAATGGCGACACGCTGGCGTTGACCACCCGAAAGTTGACCAGGGCGACGGTCGATGTAGTCGGCGAGGTTCAAAACCTCGGCGGCTGCATTTACGCGCCTGTCGATTTCGGCCTGATCCATTTTTGCCATCCGCAACGGGAACGCGATGTTCTTGCGGACCGACATATGCGGATAGAGCGCATATGACTGAAACACCATCGCAAGGCCACGTTTTGCCGGAACCAGATCGGTGGCATCTGTGCCGTCGATTTCGATGTGACCCGTGGTAATGTCCTCAAGTCCCGCGATCAGGCGCAAAAGTGTGGATTTACCGCAGCCAGATGGACCGACAAAGACCGTGAATTCGCCATCCTCGATTGTCAGATCAAGCGGGGGAATGACCTGCACGTCGCCAAAAGACTTGGTCACCTGTTTAAGTTGGATCTGTCCCATAGTTCAGGTTCCTTATTTAACCGCGCCAAATGTCAGGCCACGTACAAGTTGTTTCTGGCTAAACCAGCCAAGGATGAGGATCGGAGCAATTGCCATTGTCGAGGCCGCGCTGAGTTTCGCAAAAAATAGGCCCTCGGGACTGGAGTAGCTGGCGATAAAGGCCGTCAGTGGTGCTGCGTTGACTGCGGTCAAGTTCAGCGTCCAGAAGGCTTCGTTCCATGCGAGGATGAAATTGAGCAGTAGCGTCGATGCTATACCGGGAATTGCCATCGGCGTCAGAACATAGATCAGTTCTTGCCGTAGGGTGGCGCCATCCATGCGGGCTGCCTCGAGGATCTCACCCGGGATTTCTTTGAAGTAGGTGTAAAGCATCCATACGATGATCGGCAGGTTGATCAGCATCAGCACAACCACCAGACCAAAGCGGCTGTCCAACAGACCCATTTGAATAAACAGCAGGTAGATTGGGTACAGAACGCCAACCGCAGGCAACATCTTGGTTGAGAGCATCCA
Organism: Boseongicola sp.; assembly: GCA_013042105.1. Lineage (GTDB taxonomy): Bacteria > Pseudomonadota > Alphaproteobacteria > Rhodobacterales > Rhodobacteraceae > Boseongicola. The sequence goes on along the minus strand of JABDQU010000293.1, from coordinate 10,749 downwards.
GAGCAGAATGTCTTTGGTCCTCTTGGAGGGCACGAACGCCATCGACCAAGCGGCCGGGACGGCGATGATACAGCCTAGGACCGTCGAGAGGCCTGCGATGATGATCGAGTTCCACAGGAACCGGCCATAGTCAGAACGCTCCATTACGACACGATAGTTTTCAAGTGTCCAATCAAAGCCCAAGAAGATTGGAGGGGCTGCGATTGCCTGCGCTTCTGATTTGAAGCTGGTCAGGATCGTCCAAAGGATTGGGAAAAAGATTAGCAAGCCAATCGCCCAGGCGACGGTGGTGTTTATAAGCTTCCGGCGGGGTGAAACAGAGCGTGCCATGTTATTAATCCAGGTTCTTACCGACGATCCGCATAAGGAAGATCGCGATAATGTTTGCAAGGATGATGGCGTAGACGCCACCGGCGGAACCAAGGCCAACGTTTTGGCTTTCCAGCACTCGTTGGAAGATCAGGTAAGACAGTGTTCGTGTTCCGAACGCACCACCCGTGGTCACAAAAATCTCGGCGAAGATCGCAAGCAAGAAGATGGTTTGGATCAGGATCACAATGGTGATCGCGCGGCTGAGGTGAGGCAGAACGATGAACCAGAAACGTTTGATCCACGGTGCTCCATCCATCTCGGCCGCCTCAAGTTGCTCGCTGTCGAGTGACTGTACGGCTGTCAGCAAGATGAGCGTCGCAAAAGGCAACCACTGCCAGCTCACGATCATGACAATAGATCCCATCGAAGCATCTGAAAGCCAACTGACTGGTTCGGCACCAAAGAGCCGCCATAAGTGGGCAAAGAGGCCGTTGACAGGGTCCATGAACATGTTTTTCCAGACCAGAGCAGAAACGGTGGGCATGACGAAGAAGGGTGCGATAACAAGAATTCGCACAACGCCTTGCCCCCAGATCGGCTGGTCCAAAAGAAGTGCAATCATAATCCCGAAAATCACGGTGATGGCCAAAACGCCAAGCACAATAATCAGTGTGGTTGTTACTGCAGGCCAGAAGGCGCTAGAGCTGACGAAGCGGACATAATTGTCAAATCCGGCCCAGCCTTGGTCACCACCGCGCAGCGGCAGGTAGACGCGGAATGAGAACCACAAGGTCATAATGAGGGGGACCAACATCCAGCCCAAGAGCAGGATCACGGCGGGTGCCATCATTATACGGGCAGCGGATCGTGAAGCTTTGGTAGCCATTTGGATGTACCTCCTCTGTGAACAGCCGGAGCGATATCCCGCGCTGTTTAAAGCGATAGTATATTTGGGAAGGGGTTTGAGCCAAGGGGCGACGAGCTGCGCCGCCCCTTGGATCGGGAGGAAGGCTTAGCGGTAGCCAGCAGCTTCCATGACTTCGGTCGCAATAGCCTGAGCCTTTGCAAGGGCTTCTTCAACGGTCTGCTGACCAGCGTAGGCTGCAGAGAACTCCTGGCTGACTTCGGTCGCCATGCCTGCAAACTCTGGGATCGCGACGAACTGGATGCCGACGTATGGCACCGGATCAACTGTCGGATCGGTTGGGTCTGCTGCGTTGATCGAGTCGAGTGTCATCTTCGCAAACGGAACTGCCTGGTACTCAGGAGTTTCGTAGAGCGATGTGCGTGCGCCCGGAGGAACGTTCGCCCAGCCCTCGTTAGCAGCAACCAGCTCGATGTACTCTTTGCCTGTCGCCCATTCGATGAACTGCTTGGCTTCGGCTTCCTGCTGTGTGCCGGCTGGAATTGCCAGTGCCCAAGCCCAAAGCCAGTTTGCTCGCTTCTCAACACCTTCGGCATTCGGCGCCAAGGCAAAGCTAACGCTGTCAGCAACGGTAGAATCGTCACCCGTTACAAAGGAAGCCGCTACAGTGGCGTCAATCCACATGCCGCACTTGCCCTGGTTGAACAGCGAGAGGTTCTCGTTGAAACCGTTCGTAGCATAGCCTTCAGGACCGTAGTCGTTCATCAGGTTGACGTAGAAGTTCAGCGCATCCGCCCACTGAGGCTGATCGAACTGAGCATTCCACTCTTCGTCAAACCAACGCGCGCCGAAAGAGTTACCTGTGACTGTGATGAAGGCGCCGCCCTCACCCCAACCGGCCTTACCACGCAAGCAGATGCCGTTGATCTCGTTCTCAGGATCGTCCATGGCAGCCGCGGCTTCGCGAATGAACTGCCATGTTGGTGCCGTTGGCATTTCCAGACCAGCAGCTTCCATCAGGTCCGTGCGATACATGACCATTGAGCTCTCACCATAGAAAGGTGCGGCGTAAAGCGTGCCATCATGGGAAAGACCGTTGCGCATGGCAGGAAGAATATCATCCACATCATATTCTGCGGACAGATCATTCAGTGGAACAAGCCAGTCGTTCGCGCCCCAAATGGGTGTCTCGTACATGCCGATGGTCATGATGTCGAACTGACCACCCTTTGTGGTGATGTCCGTTGTGACACGCTGACGAAGGACGTTTTCCTCGAGTGTTACCCACTCGACGGCAATGCCTGTCTCAGCTGTGAATTGGTCTGTGTAGCCCTGCATACGGATCATATCGCCGTTGTTTACGGTGGCGATTGTGATTGTTGCGGAATGGGCGTCAGCGAACGCGCCGCCAGCTGTGATCAGCGTAAGCGCAGTTGCAGCACTAAGTGTGCTCTTCAAAGACATCCGGTATCCTCCCTAGTTGGATGTGATGTCCAAACGCTACTCGCTCTTACAACGTGGCGTCAATAAAAATTTTACGCGCGTAAAGATTTATTCTGTCACGCGGAGGCCCGCAGAATGAGCTTTCCTTCTAATCTTGTGCTTTTCCAAGGAGATACCTGACCATCAATTGCCGCCAGCAAGGTCTCGGCTGCGTGCTTGGAAACCGCATCGTAGTCGTGCGAGATCGTTGTCAGTGGCGGACAGGTATACCGGGAATGGGGGTGACCGTCCTGCCCGGCTACGCGAATCGCGCAGTCCGGGGTTCGCCCGACTTTCACGCCTTGTTCATAGCAGGCTGTCAAAAGGCCAATGGCCAAACGGTCATTGCTGCAAAGGATGGTGTTTGTTGAGAACTCCTTGTTCGCGAGTGCCTCGTGGCCTCCGAGACGTCCTATCTCTTCGAACCCCCAGCCCTCACCTTCGATGGATATAACCTGCGGCTGATGGCCAAAAGCTTCCATCGCGTTCAGATAGGCCTGTCTGCGCCGGTGCGCGTTCGGGTTGGCAGGCGTCTTCATTTCAAAGAAACACGGCGGCTCGCCGGTGCGGCAGAGGTAATCGGTTATATGCGATGTGAACTGAAAATTATCTGACCCAACGAATGCGATACCCAGTTCTTCCACGCTACTATCAAAGATAAGCGTTGGCACATCTTCGCAAAACTTTGCTAATGCGTCGCGATGTGAAGCGCGACCCAACGGCGCCAGAAGCACTCCCGCAGGTTTCAACGACCTCAGGTTTTCGAGCACATCAACTTCCAGATCCGGATCGCCATGGGCACTGAAGAGAGTTGGGCGGTACCCGGCATCGATGCACCGTCGTTCAAGGTTGCGTGCAATTTCCGCGAAGTAGGGATCCGCCAGAAGCGGAACCACGATCCCGACATTCTTTGTCAGCTTTCGATTTTGGTTCATTGCAAAGATATTTGGACGATAATCGTAGCGCTCAAGTGCCTTCTCAATCCTCTCACGCGTGGACTGGCGCACGCTCTCGGGGTCGTGAAAGTACTTTGAAACAGTGGGCCTGGAGATCCCGCTTGCTGCCGAGAACTCCTCCATATTCTTTATTTTTGCTTCGGACACCGCAGACTGCTCGCCTCTAACTTACCTTTATCTTTTACACTTCAAGCCAAAATTTTGCGCGCGTCAAGAATTGTGACGGACAAATTTTGCAGTTTATGGCTTTGCCCGTCAGCAAATCTCTAGTTTGAGGATTCTCGCTCCGGCGGATCGCTATACACCGACCAACCGTAATTCGTCCCACTCCCGGGTAAGTCAGTCCGTTTCAGGTTACGTGCCATGTAGGCCTTGGCGATGAAGTTTGCGGTGATCGGCGCCGTCAGGAATAAGAACAGCGTAATGATCAACTCGTGCACCGAAATATGCCCGGTTTTGGCGACGAAGTAGATCATTGAGGCGATAAGAACGCCCCCGATCCCAAGCGTGGTAGCTTTTGTCGGGGCGTGCAGGCGCTGCATCGGGTCTTTCAGTTTGATCAGTCCGTACGAGCCGACAAAACCAAATACGCCGCTGATGATCAGCAAGATAGCAATTAGGAGCTCTGCTATGAATGGCATGATGTCACCTCACTCAATAATATCGCCGCGCAGCAAGAAGCGGCAGTAAGCGACGGTTGAAACGAATCCGACCATGGCCACAAGCATAGCAGCCTCGAAATAGATCGCCGTGCCGCGACCAATTCCATAGATCACGAGCAGACCGATGACGTTGATGACCATCGTGTCCAAAGCAAGGATGCGGTCCGCCGCATCAGGGCCCACCGCAATCCGCCACAGATCCAGCAGAAGGGCGATCCCGTAGCAGATCGCCGCAAAGATGACGGCAGCTTCAATCATTGGAAGATCTCCTTCAGTCTGCTCTCGTAACGCGATTTGATTTCGTCGCGCACTGCATCGGGGTCATCGGTATGAAGACAGTGGACCAGAACACAACTGCCATCCGCCGCCAGAGTCGCCGACACCGTTCCCGGTGTCATTGTAATGGTTCCGGCCAGAACAGTGATCGCTTCGGCGGACTTCAGGTCCAGTGGAACAGGTATCCATTGAGTGCGAATATCTTCATTGCGACGAAACAGGATGATCATCGCAACCTGAACATTGGCGACCACGATATCCCAAAGCACAATTAGGAAGTATTCTGCCACTTTGAGGGGCGCGCGAATTATTGGTCTGTCAGGCCAATAAGGCGCCGTTATCATGGGTATCCCTATACCGAACAATACACCAAGGATGAGATGTCCAAGCGTGAGCGTGTTCACGAGGGCAAGCCAGAACAAGATGAGGGTCAGGCTCAGCAACGGGTGAGGGATAAGGCGTCTCAACATATTTCAGTCCTCCCCTGCAGGTTCAAGCACGGCGGAAATATAGCCGGCCTTGTCGAATAACTGGGATGACGTTTGTTCCAGATATCCAGTGACAGGACCCGCGAAGGCAGACAAACCAATCAAGACCGCGACAATGGCCATGGTCGGTGCGATCTCCATGAAAGTAGCCGGCGGAACGACCAATTCTGTTGTCTCCATTTCCTCACTTACATCTTCCGCTGCGGGAACGACTGTCGACTTCCAAAAGAGCACGCTTCCCGCACGGGCGAACCCGACAATCGTTAAGAGCGATCCCACCAGTATCGCTGTCCAGGCGAGAGTCATGGTTCCAGGATCGCGCAAGGAATCGAGGATCAGAAGTTTTCCCAGAAAGCCGCTAAGCGGTGGCATACCTGCCATCGCAATCGCGGCGGCGAAAAAGAGGGCGGCAAACAGGCCGTTTTGCATTGTGGCGGGTTGCGTGCTCAGTCCGTCGCCGCTCCTTCGCGACACGACTAGATCCGCCATAAGAAACAGGCAAGCAGCGGCGAATGTCGAATGGAGCATGTAATAGAGCGCCGCTGTCATCGCGGTTGGCGAAAACGCAGCAACCGCGACCAATAGAGTTCCCATCGAGCCGACAATTGAAAAGGCGATCAGCGGCATCAAGCGTCGCGCTCCCAGCACGCCGAATGCCCCGACCGCAATCGTGACGATAGCTGCGGGGAATAACCAAGACGCAACCAGTCCTTCCGTTCCCGGCGTGCCCGGGCCAAAGGCAAGCGTGTGCACGCGAATAATGGCGTATGCCCCGACCTTGGTCATGATGGCGAACAATGCAGCCACCGGGGCCGGAGCGTTCGCGTAGGTTGCCGGCAACCAGAATTGCACAGGAAAAAGCGCGGCCTTCACCGCAAAGACGATCATTAAAAGGATCGCGGCGACCCGAACAAGAGCCGCCTCGTCGGCTGGTATCGTCGGCATCTTGGCGGCCAGGTCTGCGATATTCAGGGTGCCGGTGCTGGCGTAAAGCGTGCCCAGCGCAAAAAGAAACAGCGTCGAGCCTGCGAGGTTCATGACAACGTATTGCAAGCCCGCCTGCATGCGCTCGCGACCACCGGCGTGGATCATTAATCCGTACGAGGCGATGAGCAGTACTTCGAAGAAAACAAAAAGGTTGAAGACGTCGCCCGTCAGGAACGCGCCGCATATCCCCATCAATTGGAACTGGAATAGCGCATGGAAATGCCGGCCCCGAGAGTCCCATCCGGTTACCACTGCATGGACCAGAACAACCAGCGCCAATAGCGACGTTAGCAAAACCATCATGGCCGACAACCGATCAAGCACCAGCACAATCCCAAACGGCGCAGGCCAGCTGCCAAGCCGGTAGACGTGCGTATCACCATTGCTCGCCAGCATCGTCAGTCCCGCCGCAATTGCGACAAGCGACGCGGTCCCGGCGATGGACGTAATCCGCGCGAGGCTGATGTCATGACGCATTACGAAGCCGATAATCGGCGCCAGCATCGCAGGCAAAATGACGGGGAGAATGATCCAGTGCATCAGGCGTCACCGTCCTTGGTCTTGTCTTCACGATCCTCACTCGGGTCGATATCGATCCGATCGCTCTCGGCTTCGAGAAATGCGCCAAGGCCAATCATAACCAGCACGGCTGTCATTCCGAACGAGATCACAATCGCCGTCAGTACCAGCGCCTGCGGAAGGGGGTCGGTGTAGCTGGCATCACCGTATTTCGACAGGATCGGCGACATATCAATGGCCAGCCGTCCGCTTGCAAAAAGAAACACGTTTACCGCGTAGGACAACAAAGCAAGCCCAAGGATCACTGGGAATGTCCGCAGGCGAAGAAGTAGATAAACACCCCCAGCTGTGAGCGTGCCGATAGCGCTGGCGACGAGGAGCTCCATATCAATTGTCCTCCTTTTCGCCAGTTGCGGGTTTTGCGGGATCGTAGTCCATCGGTTCGAGGTTCACCGTTTCACCGGCATATCTTGCAATGCGCGACAGGCTGTAGAGCATCAACATGACTGCACCGAGCACCGTCAAAAATACCCCAAGATCAAAGAGCATAGCAGTAGCGATCTCAAACTCCTCAATCGGCGGCAGGTGAATATATGTGTATGAACTGGTCAGGAATGGACGACCAAAGAGCCACGCCCCGGCCCCCGTCAATCCGGCAATGATCACGCCGGTCCCGATCATGAAATGATACTCAATGCGTTGCCGCGCCTGCGTCCATGCAAAACCGGACGCCATATACTGCATCAAAAGCGCAATCGCGATCACCAGACCGGCGACAAACCCGCCTCCGGGTTCGTTGTGGCCGCGCAGGAAGATATAAAGGCCAACCATCGCCGCCAGAGGCATGAGGACACGCGTCACAACAACCATCATCAACGGGTGACGATCGCGCGACCGGTCCTGAGAATAGTCGATATTCCGTAGCCGCCTCGATGCGGGGCCATCAAGAAGCGCATGCATCACGGCGTAGATAATCAGGCCCGCAATTCCGAGGACAATGATCTCGCCGTAGGTGTCATATCCGCGGAAATCCACGAGGATAACGTTTACGACATTGGTTCCACCACCGCCCTCATAGCTGTTTGCAATGTGATAATCCGAGATCGTATCGATGTCGCGCAACATGAAGGCATAGGCCAGGCCGCCCACCCCTGCGCCTGCAAGCACGGCAATTACACCATCGCGAATCTTAAGACCCATCGGGCTCTCTTTTGGCGTCGTCTTTGGAAGGAAATGCAACGCCAAGAGCAGCAGCATGATCGTCACGGTCTCAACAGAAATTTGTGTTAACGCCAGATCAGGTGCCGACAGATAGACGAACCCCGCCGAAATCGTCAGACCGATGACTCCGATCAAGACCAATGCGCGGAAACGGTTATGATGCATCACGACGACGGAAATGGTTGCCACGACCAACATGAACCATCCAATGGCAATAACCGGCGGCACGGACAACAAACCACGGGTTGGGGCGGAAAGGCCGCTCCCGACAAACGCAGAGGCGCCAACAACGACGGATGTGACGACGAAAATCGCCAGATAACGGCTGATTGCGCCGTTATGGCTTTGCTCGGAAATCCAACGCGACGCTCCGGCGACACTGTTCACGAACCAATCAAAAAGCACTTTGGCTTCCGGTCGCGGCGATGCATTCCAAATTCGCGCCATCGGTGCATGCAAAACTAGCAGGACGGCACCACCAATAATTGCGAAAACGGACATATAAAGCGCCGGCGTCACACCGTGCCAGATCTTCAGATGCGGGTGCAAGTCTGCTCCGGTCACAGCATTCGCCGCGACCGTGACCAACGCCTCGGCAACGAACGGCATCACACCGATCACAATTACCAGGACCGACAGCAATGCAGGAGCCAACCACATGCCCGCTGGCGGATCATGCGGGTGATGCGGATAGTCGTCGCGCACGGGTCCAAGAAAGACATGCACAATAAACCGATAGGAATAGGCCACCGACAAAAGCGCACCAATCGTGGCGAACACCGGGATCACGTAGTAGCTGCCCAACCACTTTGTGTGCGATGCTTCTTCAAGCATCATTTCCTTGGACAGGAAGCCATTGAAGAGTGGAATCCCCGCCATCGACAGCGCGGTGATCGTGCCGACAACAAACGTGACCGGCATGAGGTGCCTAAGCCCCCCCAATCGCTTGATATCGCGCGTATGTGTTTCGTGATCGACGATTCCGGCCGTCATGAACAGCGCGGCCTTGAACGTGAGATGGTTGATGATGTGAAAGACTGCGGCGACAGCGGCGGCCTGCGTTCCAAACCCCAACAGCATCGTCAAGAGCCCCAGATGACTGACAGTTGAAAAGGCGAGAAGCGCCTTCAGGTCATCCTTGAACAGCGCAATGACCGCGCCAAGCACCATCGTCACCAAACCGGTCGTCGCGACGATGTAGAACCATGCATCTGTACCAGACAGAACGGGCCACATACGCGCCATCAAGAAGATCCCCGCCTTCACCATCGTGGCCGAGTGCAGATACGCCGAAACCGGCGTTGGCGCAGCCATCGCGTGCGGCAACCAGAAGTGGAATGGGAATTGCGCCGATTTGGTAAAGGCCCCGAGCAGTATGAGGATCAACGCAGGCAGATACCATTCCGAGGCCTTGATCTGATCGCCAGCGGCTAGAATATCAACAAGCTCGTAGCTGCCGACGATATCGCCAAGGATCAGCATTCCGCCGATCATCGCAAGCCCACCCGCACCGGTAACCGCAAGCGCCATACGCGCGCCCTGCCGTCCTTCCGGCAAGTGCTTCCAGTACCCGATCAGCAGAAACGACGAAAGTGATGTCAGCTCCCAAAAAATCAGCAAAAGCAGAATATTGCCCGAGATTACGATGCCCAGCATCGCCCCCTGGAAGAGTAGAAGATACGTATAAAACTGCCCCATTGGATCGTCGCCGGACAAATAGAAGCGAGCGTAAAGCGTGATCAGCAATCCGACCCCGAGGATCATGGTCGCAAAAAGCAAACCAAGCCCGTCAAGAAAGAAAGAAGCTGACAGGCCGAGCTGTGGAAGCCACTCAACCTGAGCCTGAACGACCTCGCCGCGCATGACCGAGGGCGCAAGCGTCATAAGAAGGATAAGCGCCAAAGCCGTTGGGACCGCCGTGAAAACAGCACAGGCAGTGCGTCCGGCTCGAATCATAAGACCCGGCACAAGGGCGCCAATAAAGGGAAGAAGGGCAATCAGGAATAGGAAATGGCCGCTGTCGCTCATGTCTCCATCCCTCAAATCCCCTTGTTGATTTGTAATTGGTAACCATAGGAAGAGGCGTTGTAAAATAACTCGTGATTTGCGGTTCATGTGCTGCCAGCTGCCCGAAACCAAAGCACCGGGTCGCCCGGTCATTCGTCATTATTGTAGCGGTGGCTTTGTGGGAAATTTCAGAGTTGATGATAGTCTTGATGCTGATCGGCAAAGCGGGAATGCTACCACGTCTAGACCAATGACTGGTTTCCGACGGCGTGTGACACGCTGGCACAGACCTTGTGTCTTTCAAAATTTGAGATCCATGTGAGAAGCCCTTTGGCTGACCATCGCCCAAGCTCTGTGCCATTTGTGATTAGAGTCTCGGGGACGGGTGGGCGCATGTTGAGGGCCTGATGTGGTCGAGCGTGGTTTTTCCGTCTGAGACATTGATCAATCTGCCGAGTGCCCCAATGCTACTGGCCAGGCCAAAGCGACAGAAAGCTCGTTCGTGGTTTTAGATTCGCTTATTGGTACAATTTCTTGATCCGTTTCTCTAGGAAACATAGCTTTTGAAATGATTTTTCGAAAGGAATTAGCTTTCGTGGTTTCGTTTACGCCCTTCGCCTATGGAGCAGCTTGGCGTGGACAAAATAGGCTCGTCCGCCAGTCACGGGTAACAACAACGGCTGCACACGATGCTTCGTTATTCTTTATAACGTTTAGCCTTGGCTCCAGTCCGTAATTTGTGCTTTTAACCGGTCTCTGAAGTCTTTAGGCGCATAGGGATCGAGGCCCGCGTCGGTTCCGACCCAGCCTTCGGCGGCCTGAATTTGAGCGGCCAAGTCGTTTTCGTCCCAGGCGATGAAAACACCGGGTTTGCCTTCCAGCCAGCGTGCCGTGGCCATCTGATGATCAGTTGTGTGCTCGCCAGCTTCAAACCGGCGAGGCAGCAAAACGATTGGGGTCATGTGTTGCATCGC
>JABDQU010000291.1 GCA_013042105.1 Boseongicola sp. | reverse complement strand
GTGCTGAACTCGTAAGTGCAGGTCGCATCGCGATACTGCATCCACGCGCGCTGCATATCGCGTAAGGCCGTAACCGTGTCCGGAACCCGCAAATCCGCGCTTTCAGCTTCTTCCATTATCATCCACTCGACGCGCCGCAGTCTGGCATAGGCCGCATTCAGACGATCATCCCAAACGCCAAGCTCGCGGCCCAAACAGAACCCCATACCAACAGTTGTGTCGCCGTTGGGCTTGGACATGCAAAACTCTGCAGCGGCGCCGACACACTCAAGCCGCTCAACGCCCTCAGCATCCGCCAGACACACCTCAGTCGGTGCCATGGTAAACGAAAGCTCCTGAGCCCCCGCCGACCCCGCGCCAAGCATCGCCATCACAACCAAAATCAGCCTCAAACGCCCGCTCCCTTTGCATCCACACACCCCTCAATGATGCGCTCGTTCACCTCCAGCCAACGTGCGCGATAAGCAAAGCGCGCCGCCGCCGCGACATCGTTCTGAAAGGCCGCATTCACACCCGCTCCGACCGCCGCCCCGATGATCGGCGTCAACTGAGCCACCTTGCGCGTTGACAGGTTCACTCCCAACACCGTCGCCACCCGCCGCGTCGCCGCCAACGATCCACTGGTCTGCCCGGTCAATTTCACGATCTTCTGCCAGCTTTCGGGATCAATCTCGCTGCGATCCTTCGCCAGACGCGCCATCGCTTGCGTCTTCTCGTCCGCCGAATTCGCCCCCGCAAGGCCCAACACATCAAGGATATAAACCCGCTCGACCTCGCTATCGCCGCCAAAGCCATAACACAGCCCCGTCAACCTCACAGTCCGCAAAGCCAAAGCAATCGTCGCCGGCACATCCACCGCCAAACCCAAGGCTCCAAACGCACCCGCAGCCCCGCCACCCGTCGCCGCATATCCAAGCGCCCAGCGCCGCACATCCGCCGCCGCATCCTCGCACGCCTCAAGGTCAGTGAAATCATGCTGCACAGCGGCCTTCCTGATCGAACTCGACGCCGCCCAATCCGCCCCCCGGATCGCAAGCTCAATCGCCTCCGGAGGGATCAGACGATGCGTCAAAAGCCCGACGGGTCGCGACACAGACCGCATCAGACGCGGTAAAGCCGAAGGCGGCGCCGCGCGATAGGCGTCCTGCTCGGCCAGCACCCGGTTCAACCCCGGTTTGGTCTCGATCTCCCTCACGTCACATCCTCCTCATCTCCACGCCCACGCTCTCTATATAGGGACGCAAACGGGCGAACCCGATGATTTGCGCGGTTTTCCAGCACTGCCACCGCCACCCCGACCGGCAAAAATATCGCGACCTTGCCTAAAATCACCAAGGCGACCATCGCGTCCGGAACCGCCGCCGCATCGAGGATCCACCGCAAAACCAGCAGCACCGCAAAGGCCAGAACCAATTCGGGCAGAATGCCAATCACAAGGCGAAACGGGCTCCACCAGCCACGATGCTCTGCCAAACACATCTCGGCCCCGCAGACGTCACATCCGACGGCCTCGGCCCCCTGACCGCCCAATCCACCTTCGACCGTCCCAAGCAGAGGAAAATACCGCAAAGGCGCGCCACAGGCAGTGCAATGAAACCCCGACATCCGCGACATCAATGCACCCAGCGCCCTCATGCCTCTGGACCGCCCTCTGGCGCCATCAAAGTTCCCTGACGACTGAACAGGTAAACGCGCGCGTCCGCGTCACTGCCACAGCGCACGGCAATCCAGACCAACCCCGTCCCCGGCACGCCGACGCAATCCAGCGCGTCCCCGCCCGTGTCCGCCACGAACATAGCCGCCCCGGCCTCAATCACATCTGTCTCGCTCGGAACGCTCTGATTGCCCAGCCACAGCCCGAACGCCGCCGCGCCAAGGCACAGAACAATTGTCGCCCGCACCACGCTTCGGGGCATCTTGATATAAGGCGACATACTCACTCGCGCGCCGCCTCGGACAAGGCATAGATCCATTCAAGCCGCTCAATCGCACCAAAGATCTTGCACTCCAGCACCTTGTCTTCCTCACCCACCGGGAAATCAAAACACGTCTCGGTTTCCGCAGCCAGACGGTCGCCCATTTCAGCCACGAAAGGTGCATGCGCGATGTCCGAACGCCCCTCAATCTGCGTCACATAATCATGCGAGGCCCGCAAAGTGACGTTGTCCCAGGCAAACGCCTCCTCTTGCAGGCACATGAACCCCTCCAGCCCCTCGGCCGCCTCCGGCGTCAATGCGTCCAGACACAACCCCATTACCGCGCCCGCACAAATCCCGACCTCTGCGCCCATGTCCCGCGCCGCCTGAACACAGCCTTCCAGCTTCGCCTCGCGCTCGGTCAGAGGAAATCCCTCCTCTGCCTGCACAGCGCTCGCCGCCCAAATCGCCGCAGCCCCGAAAGCCAACGCGGCCCTCACAGCATCGCCTCCATCATCTCGCGCCCGACAAGCATCCGTCGGATCTCGGACGTGCCCGCCCCGATCTCCATCAACTTCGCATCCCGGAAAAGCCGTGCCACCGGTGCATCCGCCATAAACCCGGCACCCCCCATCGCCTGAACCGCCTGATGCGCCTGGCTCATCGCAACTTCCGCCGAATAAAGACAACAGGCCGCCGCATCCGCCCGCGTCACGTCACCCCGATCACAGGCCTTGGCCACCTCATAAACATAGGCCCGCGCCGAATTCATCGCCGTATACATATCGGCGATCTTGCCCTGCATCAGCTGAAACGACCCGATCTTTTGCCCGAACTGCTCGCGGCTTGCGACATAGGGCATGACCTCATCCAGACAGGCCGCAATGATCCCCGGCCCGATCCCGGCCAGCACCACGCGTTCGTAATCCAGTCCCGACATCAAGACCCGCACCCCGCGCCCCTCTTCGCCCAGCACGTTTTCAACCGGCACTTCGACGTTTACGAAGATTAACTCCGCCGTGTTCGATCCGCGCATGCCCAGCTTGTCAAAATGCGGGCTGGTCGAAAAGCCCGGCATGTCTTTCTCGATCAGGAACGCCGTGATCCCCTTCGACCCCGCGGTCGGGTCCGTCTTGGCATAGACCACCAGCACATCCGCATCCGGCCCGTTGGTGATCCAGTATTTCGAGCCGTTCAACACATAGACATCCCCGCGCCGCTCGGCTTTCAGCGACATCGAAACAACATCCGACCCCGCCCCCGCCTCGCTCATCGCCAAAGCGCCCACATGCGCGCCCGACACCAGTTTCGGCAGGTATTTCGCTTTTTGCGCCGCAGTGCCATTCAGGCTGATCTGGTTCACACACAGGTTCGAATGCGCTCCATACGACAGCGCGACCGAGGCACTGGCCCGCGCGATTTCCTCAACCGCGACCGTATGCGCAAGATATCCCATCCCCGCGCCGCCATAAGCCTCATCGACGGTGATGCCCAAAAGGCCAAGGTCACCCAACTCTCGCCAAAGCGCATTCGGAAAAGCGTTCGAAGCATCAATCTCTGCCGCGATGGGCCGTAGTCGATCCTGCGCCCAGCGATGCACCATCTCACGAAGCGCGCTCACATCCTCGCCCAGATCAAATCGCATAGAGTTTGCAAACATCGCAGGGATCTCTCGTTATTGAACGCTTGTTCAGTTAATACAGATGAACGCGCCACCGGTCAATCTTCTGACACGCGTTAACCCTATGCAAGAACACCAAAGCGGCGTAGCCATTTCCCATGGAGATTTCTGCCGTCATTGCCATTCTCATCCCGATCGCTGTCATCCAGACCGTCGGATGGGCGACGCCGGGACCTAACCACCTGACCATTATCACGGCCTCTGTCACGGCTGGCCGCGCTGCCGGTCTACGCGCAGCAATGGGTATTGCTGCCGGAGCGCTTACCTGGTCCTTGATAGCCGTCTCGGGGATCGCTGTGATTTTCGATCTCTTTCCGCCGCTTTATCTGGCATTACGCGTTATCGGCGGCGGCTACCTTATCTATCTGGGAATAAACGCTTTTCGCGCAGCACGGCGTGGCGGAGTGTTCAAATTATCGCCCGATATGGCCTCGCCCGCCACAACGGCTCCGTTTCGCACAGCCTATCTTGTGATGATGACCAACCCAAAGGCGGTGCTGTTTTTTGGTTCGATCCTGACGGCATTTATTCCCCCGGATGGCCCGTTTTGGCTGATGGTGATCATTGCGGTGCAAATCGGTGTTACGGGCGCAATTCTGAACGTTTTCGCTGCATTGTTCTTTTCCACTGCCTCAGTCATGCGCGCGTTTCAAAGCGCGAGTTATGTCGTTTCCATTGTTTTCGGAGTGCTTTTTTCTGGCTTGGGCG
>JABDQU010000429.1 GCA_013042105.1 Boseongicola sp. | reverse complement strand
ATCATGGACGTGATCCGCGGAAACCAGACCCTGTTCATGCGCGGTGACGAAGTCGAAGCCGCCTGGAGTTGGACCGACCCGATCATCGAAGGCTGGACAAGTCGGGCCGAGCGGCCGAAACCCTATGATGTAGAGACAACCGGCCCCGAAGACGCCGCCGTTCTAATGCACCGCGAAGGGCGTCGCTGGCTGGACATTAAGGCCTGACGAAAATGCAGACCGGAAAGGCTTGTTATGCAGTTGGAAACATATCCCGACGCCGAAATGATGATGATGGACCTTGCGAACCGGATCGCAGGAGAATTGAACACCTGTTTGTTTGAACACCCGTGGGCTTCTCTTGCCGTGCCCGGCGGGTCTACGCCGGGTCCGATGTTTGACGCATTATCGGCTGCTGATCTCGATTGGTCGCGCGTGCATGTCCTGTTGACCGATGAACGCCGTGTGCCGCCGGATCATCCGCGCTCGAACGAACGTCTTGTGCGCGAGCGGCTTTTGACGGGCCGTGCAAGCGCGGCTGAATTTATCCGCCTTGTTCCTGAAAGCGACGACGACTTGCCCGCAATCCACGAACGCCTTGGCAAGGAACTGCCGATTTCTATCCTGCTGCTTGGCATGGGCGCGGATATGCACACGGCATCGCTTTTCCCCGGCGCGCCCGAATTGGAGGTCGCGCTGTCATCAAAAGCGCCTCCCTTGATGGCCGTCACACCGCCCGGCGACGATCTGGAACCGCGCCTGTCGCTGACGGCTCCGGTTCTGAAAGGTGCGATGACCACGCATGTTCTGATCACCGGTGATGAAAAGCGCGCAAGCCTCGAGCGCGCGCGAAAGCTTTCCCCAAAAGACGCCCCAATCGCCACAGTTCTTGGCGATGCAACCGTGCATTGGGCCCCTTAAAAGCCCCGAAGAGGACGACATGGACTTCAGCAAACTTAAATCGGCGGCCATGGATGCCGCAAAGACCCCGATTCTCGACCGTTTCAACGACAGTGACCGCGCAAAAAGCTTCTCGGTTCTGGCGGGAGATCTGTTGTTTGACTACTCAAAGACATCGATGGACGCGGCAGGTCGACAAGCTCTGATCGATCTCTTTGAAGGTGCAGACGTCTCCAAGCGCCGCGATGCGATGTTCACGGGCGAGGCCATCAATGAAACCGAAGGGCGCGCAGTTCTGCATACCGCATTGCGCAACCTTGATGGTGGTCCCGTAGTGGTGGACGGTGTTGACGTGATGCCCGGGGTTTTGGCCACGCTAGAACGTATGGAAACCTTCGCCAATGACGTCCGAGAGGGTCGATTCACGGGCGAGGGCGGTCAGATCACGGATGTCGTCAACATCGGCATCGGCGGCTCTGACCTTGGACCTGCGATGGCGACGCTTGCTTTGGCTCCCTATCACGACGGGCCGCGGTGCCATTATGTGTCCAACGTCGATGCGGCGCATATTGCGGATACGCTGCGCGGTCTGGACGCCCGCACTACCTTGGTGATCGTGGCCTCCAAAACCTTCACAACCATCGAAACCATGACCAACGCGGCCACTGCAAAAGCATGGATGAGCGAAACGGTCGCAAACCCTGCAGCACAATTTGCCGCTCTTTCCACCGCAGCGGACAAAACAGCGGCCTTCGGAATTGATGAGACCCGTGTGTTTGGGTTCGAAGACTGGGTCGGCGGGCGCTATTCGATGTGGGGGCCGATTGGCCTTGCTTTGATGATCGCCACCGGCGCCGATAGCTTCCGGGCCTTCTTAAAGGGGGGCGCATGGATGGATCAGCATTTCCGCGCCGCCGCACCTTTGGAAAATCTGCCCGTCATGCTCGCGCTGACCGGCATCTGGCACAATCAGGGACTTGGCCACGCAACGCGCGCCGTTCTGCCTTATGAGCAGCGCCTGTCGCGCCTTCCGGCCTATCTGCAACAGCTTGAGATGGAGAGCAACGGCAAGAGCACCGCGATGGATGGCTCAACGCTTGACGTGAATTCCGGTCCCATCGTGTGGGGCGAACCCGGAACGAACGGACAGCATGCGTTCTACCAGTTGATCCATCAGGGGACGCGTGTGGTGCCGTGTGAATTCATGGTGGGTGCAGAAGGCTTTGAGGCCGATCTGGCGCATCAACACCGGCTTTTGGTGGCCAATTGTCTGGCACAATCCGAGGCTTTGATGCGTGGGCGCAGCCTTGAAGACGCGCGCGACATTGTTGCTGGCAGCTTTGAGGGCGCCGAGTTGGAACGGCAGGCCGCGCATCGCGTCTTTCCGGGAAACCGGCCTTCGACAACGCTGGTCTATCCGAAACTGACGCCGTTCGTGCTGGGGCAAATCATTGCGCTTTATGAACACCGGGTGTTTGTCGAAGGGGCGATCCTTGGCATCAATTCCTACGATC
>JABDQU010000419.1 GCA_013042105.1 Boseongicola sp. | reverse complement strand
GTCGCCTTGCATCGGGTGATTTGTTCTTTCACCTGCAGCACGGCGTCGCCGATGCGAAGCTGCTTGCCGATCCAATTGGCCTCTTCCCAAGGGGACAGACCATCAATCCAGATATTTCCTCGGAACCGATGTGGAGAGAGGTCGGACCCGGTTCTGTGTCCGAGTGCCTTGAGCGAGGCGGTCGAATTGATCGAAATCCATGCATCAGGAACATCCGTCAGCGCGCTGTCTTGCGCGCGATAGACCTTGGTGGGGGACGGAAGGTCGATGGGCCAAAGGTTGTGCAGCCAGTCAAGAAGCGCGGTTTCGCCTTCGGATGTGTTTGGATGCACCGTGATGGCGGGCAATGTGGGATGGGACAGCGTCAGGGCTTTGGACTGTTCATCAAGTTTTGCCTCAACGGCCATGAGCATCGGCGCTGCGACGCCCCTTAAGAAGTTCGCCTTCTTCGCCCAGCCGCCATCAAGCTTTGAGCGTTCATGAGCGATCGCCCATTTCCGGTCAAAAGGCAGCCACGCGCCCGCAGTCAGGTCCACGTCAGTCAGGGCTTCCCGGCCGATTGATTTCAGCGGGTGCCGCAGGATTGAGCTGACGATAGGCGTCATTTCTTGGACTTTGGGTCCGGTTTCTTGGACGGGGCACCGTCCTTATTGTCTGCTTTGGGCTTTTCGCCCGCCTTCGCGCCCGAGCGTATATTGCCCCAGATGTCGGGTTTGTATCCATGACTGCGCATGATCGTATATTGCTGCACGAAGGTGATCGTGTTGTTGGCGATCCAGTAAACCACAAGACCACTGGCAAACCCGCCGAGCATGAACATGAACACCCATGGCATCCAGGCGAAGATCATCGCTTGGGTCGCATCTGTTGGCGCCGGGTTGAGTTTTTGCTGAAGGAACATCGAAATCCCCAGCAAGAGCGGCAGAATACCGATAAAGATCAGCGCAAGAATGCTGCCGGGATCAGGCGCGGCATAGGGCAACAGGCCGAAGGCATTAAAGATCGACGTCGGATCCGGAGCGCTGAGGTCCTGAAAGGGGCCAAAGAAGGGCGCGTGACGCAGTTCGATGGTGACGAAGATCACTTTGTAGAGTGAGAAAAAGATCGGGATCTGCAAAAGGATTGGCAGACAGCCGGACGCCGGGTTCACCTTTTCCTTCTTGTAGAGCCCCATCATCTCGGTCTGGAGTTTCTGGCGGTCGTCTCCGGCGCGCTCTTTGATTTTCTCCATCTCGGGCTGGAGTTCTTTCATCTTCGCCATCGAAACGTAAGACTTACGCGCGAGTGGAAAGAGCAGTGCCTTGATCAGCAGAGTGAGGGCGATGATCGCGAGGCCCATATTGCCGATGAGAAGATTAAGCTCGTGCAGGATAAAGAAAATGGGTTTGGTTAGGAATTGGAACAGGCCCCAGTCGATGGACTCGACGAAACCGTCGATGCCGGTTTGCTCGGAGAAACCGAAGAAATAAGACACCGATGCCCCAAGGCCGATGACGTCGCGGCCCGCTTCATAGTCGCGAATTGTGTCCCATTCCTTGGCGCCCGCAAAGACGCGGGTAGTGGTTTCGTGGCTTGTGCCTGCCGGAACGTCGACCGTCGGATAGACCGTCAGCGCCTGATAGACGTCTGACCCTGCGACGTATTGAACGCGCGAGGTGTGGGGCGCATTTTCAGCAGGAACCAGCGCAGTCATCCAGTAATGGTCGGTGAAGCCAACGTAGCCACTTTCCGTGATCTGGGCTTCTGATGTTTCGCCGGGGATGTCGTCGTAGTCGATTTCGCTCAGGACGCCATCGACCATCTGGATTGCGCCTTCATGCAGAATGAAGAAGCCCATGAGGTCCTGTGGTTCGCCGTGGCGTGCCACAATGCCATAGGGTGCAACGCGGATTGCGTTTGAAGTCGGGTTTTCCACGGTCTGTGTGATCGAGAACATGTAGTCTTCGTCGATCGACACGGTGCGGCGGAAAACAAGACCAGCCGGGCTGTCCCAGCGCAGCACAACCGGCGTGTCGGACGTCAGAGCGGCGCCGTTTTCTGACGACCAGATGGTGTCCGGACCGGGCACGTCACCGCCGTTGAGACCGCCGCCGGGGGCCCAGCCGAATACTGTGTAGTATGGCTGTTCTGACCCAATCGGGGCGAGGAGCTCAACTTTTTCTGCACTGTCGAGTTCTTCTTCGTAGTCCTTAAGGAACAGCGTATCAATCCGCCCACCTGCCAGAGAAATAGAGCCAGTCAGCCGCTCGGTTTCAATGTCGAGACGCGGAGCGGTCGATGTTGTTGTTTCCGGAGACTGCGGAGTCACTTGTTCGCCGTCTGCTGTCAGGGGGACGCCGGTCGCGGATTCCGCTTCTGGCAGCACGACAACACCGTCCTGCGTCACAGCCGTGGGTTCGACCGGTTCCGGAGGCGGAAACAGAATAAACCAAACGAAGAGCACGGCTGTGCTCAACACCATTGCCAGCAGAAGGTTTCTGTTCTGGTCGTCCATCGCGTGCCACCTGGAGGTTTGTCGGATTGCAGGTGGTTCAACCGTCCGAGAGCCAAAAGGTCAAGGGCTTTCGGACAAGATCCCGTCTCACGAATTGGTTCTTTGCAGGCAGCGTGCGGATTTGCCGAAGATGTGGTGCAATCGAGCTTAGGAAACCCGGTTGTCGCCTGCGGGCTTTTTGCCAAGCTGAGCTTGTGCTGGGCAGGTCAATCGATAGTCAGGAATCCAGGTGAGACTGTCGCCACGCGGCATTGGTCTGGCCAGGTTGAAGCCTTGGATATGATCGCACCCAAGCTGCGCAAGCATAGAATGCTCGGCTGAGGTTTCGACCCCCTCGGCCAGAGTTTCGATGCCCAGTTCAGCAGCCATAGCCAGCAGTGCTGAAATAAGGCGGCGTTGTTCCTCATCTCGGTCTACCCGCGAGATGAGCTGTCGGTCAATCTTGAGCCGCGAGACCGAGAATTTTCTGATGTTCAGAATGCTGGTGTAGCTGGTCCCGAAATCATCAAGGTCGATGCGGCATCCCATGTCGGAAATTGCTTTAAGATTCTGGGCAATGATATCGTCTTGCGACTCTGCAATGACGTTCTCAAGGACCTCAAGTGTCAGCCTGTCCGATGTCAGCTCAAAGCGATCAAGCTCCCAACGGAGAAACTCCGGTAGCCGCGGGTTCTTCAACTCGTCGCTGGAATAATTCACGGAGATTGAAGGAACATCAAACCCCGCGCGATCCCAAGTGCGCAGCGTACTGAGCGCGTGCGTGAGAACGACTTCGGACAAACGCTGCGATAGCCCGAGGCGATCAATCAGGCTGAGAAAGGACACCGGAGAGATCAAACCGCGGGTGGGGTGTTCCCAACGCGCAAGTGCTTCGAAACCTGTGATAGCTCCGGTGTGGGTCGAGACCTGCGGTTGATACCACGCAATGATCTGTCCGTTTTCAAGTGCCATGGCGACCTCCTCCAAGAGGTCGTTGTCGTTACTTGGAGGCTTGCCATAAGCCGTCTTGAAGATACGGACGCCGCCGGGTCCGTCCTTGCGGGCGGATCGGTTGGCGGAATCGGCGGCGTGGATGAGAGACGAAGGCATCAGATCTTCGACTTGGCTGGCGCGGGCAATTCCAATCGTGACCGTGCAATAGACGCGCACGTTGCCTTTTTTGATAGGCTCATCCAGGCAGGATTGAATGCGCCGCGACAGATGCAGCAGGTTTTCGCTTTCCGGTGCACGCATCCCAGATAGACAGACAAGAAAATCCGATTTCTTGCCGCGCGTGACAAGATCGCTTTGGCGCAGGATCTTGCCGAGGCGACTGGAGAATTCCTGCATGATGGTGTCGTCCATCGAAAAGCCTAACCGTTCTTCCAGCAAATCAAGGCCATCGACCTTGATTGCCATGACCGCGACTTGGGTCAGTTCGCTGTCGGTGTCTGAAATTCGGCTTTCAAGCCAGGCTTCGGCGACTTCCAATGGATAGGGTGTGGTCGGCCTCAGGTGAGAAGTGAATGGGCGTTCTGGAAAGAGGGATAAAAGCACTGCCGCTGCGGGCAAGACAGCGGCGACGGCAATCATGATCTGTTCGCCCGCGACCCAGTGCGTTGCCGCCAGCAGCAACGGAATGAACGCGATTGGGCGATATCCTGCTGTGATCCATGCCACAATTTTGCGGCCAATTTTTTTATTTCTCTTTAGGTCAGAGCCGAGCACGCCTGTCTCCTAATGAACCAACTTGAGCATTGGCTAGCACCGCAAAATATATAACCGGTTAATGCACATCGCGCGTTAGAGGGATTTCTTGATTTCAACGCTCCGACAGATCTGATGCGGCAGGGCCCGACTGTGTCGATGTTGTCATCTGATTCAGTCCTGGCGGCGTAAAAGAAGAAAGGAGACTGATATGCGACGCCATATACTCGCGCTGGCTGTTCTTGGCCTTGCCGCCTGCACCGGAAAGCCAAATGCAGACGACACATTGCTCAGTGATCGCAAGCTGGATCTTGAGACGTTCTTTGTCGGAACAAGCGTTGCGCGCGGACAATTTCAGGATGTTTTCGGCACTGTTCGGCGCCGGTTTGACGTTGAGATTACAGGCACCTTTGACGGACAGACACTGCGGCTTGTCGAAGACTTCGTCTATGAGGACGGTGCGACCGAGCAACGTATCTGGACACTTGAAAAAACCGGAGAAGACAGTTGGCAGGGCACCGCACCCGGGGTCGAAGGTATTGCGACGGGGATTGAGCGAGGGGATACCTTCAATTGGCGCTATTCGATTGATCTGCCGGTCCCATCTGCCGACGGCACCGTGGAAACGGTCAAAGTGACCTTTGACGACTGGATGTGGCTTCTGTCGGACGACAGACTGCTGAACCGGGCTTATGTCAAACGGTTCGGGGTCGATATCGGCGATGTCATTATCATCTTCGAAAAAGAGACCTGATCAGATCAACTGGCGGATCTTCAACCGTGTGATGCGGTTGTCCTGCCGGTCGAGGATTTCAAACCGGAACCCATGGAACGAAAACGTCTGTCCCTTTGACGGGATTGACTGCGCTTCGTGAATGACGAGGCCTGCGATCGTGTTGGCTTCGTCGTCGGGCAGGTTCCAGTCGGTCGCGCGATTGAGGTCGCGGATCGTCATGGCACCGTCGACGACGACGTCCCCGGCATCGGTGCGGCGCAGCGGGGAATCCTCATCAATGTCGAACTCGTCAGTAATCTCGCCGACGATTTCTTCGAGGATGTCTTCCAGCGTGATCAGACCTTCGAGCGCCCCGTATTCGTCGACCACCAAAGCGAAGTGCGTTGATCGTCTGAGAAACTGGCGCATTTGTTCGTCGAGCGGCGTGGTCTCGGGAACGAAGTAAGGCTTCATCGCGACGCCGAGAATGTCAAAGCCTTCGAACGGATCTTGAGCGTCAGGCTGTTCGCTGCGGCGGGCGAACATCGCGCGCAAGAGGTCCTTAGCATGCATCACGCCGACGATATTTTCCTGCTCGCCGCGAAACACGGGCAGGCGCGTGTGGGCCGAGGCCAAGCAGAGTTCGAGCACCTGAGCCGGTGGCAGGTCGGCGTCGATCATCTCGATCTGGCTGCGGTGAAGCATGATCTCTTCGACTGTCCGGTCGGCAAGGTCCAGCGCGCCCAAAATGCGGTCGCGGTCTTCTTTTTCGACGACGCCTTCCGAATGCCCCAATTGCAATGCGCCGGCGATCTCTTCGCGCATCGACATGATGCGGCTGTCAGGGTCGATGCGCACGCCAAACAGACGCAAAACACCGCGCACGATCAGGCGAACGAAATTCACCACAGGCGAGAAGACGGTGACGATAATCTGGATCGGCGCGGCGACCAGCGAGGCGGCGCGTTCGGCGTTTGAAATGGCATAGGTCTTGGGCAGGACTTCGGCGAAGATCAACACAAGGGCGGTCATGACGAGAGTCGCTAGTGCGACGCCGCTTTCGCCGAAGAGGCGGGTGAACAAGGCTGTGGCGAGCGAGGCGGCGAGGATGTTGACGAGGTTGTTTCCCAACAAAACCGCGCCGATCAGCCGTTCGCTGTCTTCGGTGATGTGAAGGGCACGCTCGGCCCCTTTGGAGCCTTTCTCGGCCTTGGATTTCAGTTTGCCGCGCGAAGCGGCTGTGAGAGCGGTTTCCGATCCGGAGAAAAATCCCGAGAGGATCAGAAGTGCCAGGATCGAACTGACGGTGATCCAGAAGGCGGCATCAAGCATTTGTGAGGAGGGGTCCATGGGCCATATCAAAGAGGAACATTGACGTGTTATGGGGGCGCAGGTCCAGCCGTTCAAGGGAACATTCGTAGGATATGTGGCAATGAAGGTGCAGGATTTCGGTCATTTTGATGGACCGGTGGTGCTTTTTGGCGGTGTTTACTCAAACAGGCAGGCTCTGTTGGCATTGATTGACGCGA
>JABDQU010000418.1 GCA_013042105.1 Boseongicola sp. | reverse complement strand
GCGGCAGGGGGCCCGCCAAGGGTCAGAGGCAAAAGGGTAATTTGGATGCTCCGTTTTTTGAAGCTCCTGTTCGTCCTGGTGGTGCTGATCGCCGTGACGGTCATTGGATATGCCTATCTGGGCGATTTGCGCCCGGATCAACAGGATGTGAGCGAACCAGTTGAACTGGACACGAACTAGACTGGCAGCCCTGATTCTGGTGCTGGCAACCGAACCACTGGTCGCGCAAGCGGCGCAAGGTGGAGCGGGCGAACCTCTGTCGGCTATCGACTGGCTATCGGACTCCGTATCCCTTCCCTCTCCGGTGATTGCCCCGCCGCCCGTCGCGCCACCTGCGGCCCCTGTGCCGCCCGTGACGGTCCTGCCTCTTGGTGCACCCGTCGCAGATGACGCTGGTCTGTTTCCATCTGACGACATTGGCTTGCCCGCTGATTTCTGGGGCGGTAGTTCCGCCAGCGATCTTGCGCGCGCGTTTTTGGCTGTGCCTGAGATTTCAACGCCCACCTTGCGGGAATTCTTTGCCGCGCTCGCTCAGGCTGAATTTGCGCCGCCCGTCGATGCCGCTGTCGACAACAGTCTGTTTCTGGCACGGCTGGACACGTTGCTCTCGCTCGCCAAACTTTCCGAGGCCGAAGCCCTCATCCAAGCCGCCGGCCCACCCCAGCCCCAGTCTTTTCGCCGCGCTTTCGACATTGCTCTGCTCAATGGCACAGAAAACGGGGCGTGCGAGATCATCTCGACCAACCCCGATATTTCCCCCACATTCCCGGCCCGTATCTTTTGCCTCGCCCGCAACGGAGAATGGGACGTCGCCGCCTTGACGCTCGGGACCGCCGAAGCACTTGGCATTCTGTCTGAAACCGAAGACCAGCTTCTGCTGCATTTCCTTGACCCCGAGCTTTTCGAAGACGAAGAACTTTTGCCGCGTCCGTCGTCGATCTCGCCGCTCTTGTTCCGCCTTTATGAAGCCATAGGCGAGCGCCCTGCCACGGACAATCTGCCGATTGCATTCGCCGTCGCGGATATCTCCGAAACCGTTGGGTGGCGTGTGCGACTTCGCGCCGCCGAGCGATTGACCGCCGCCGGTGCCCTGCCCCCTGAAGACCTGTTGAGCATTATCTCAAATCGTCGCCCCTCAGCTTCGGGCGGCATTTGGAGCCGGGTTTCGGCTATTCAGTCTTTGCGCGCCGCGCTTTCGGGCAAGAACGCGGGGCAGATCAGCAAAACGCTTCCAGCCGCATGGGACGCCGCCGTTTCAGCGGGTTATCATGCAGCACTCGCCCCTTGGATCTCAACCCGCCTGCAAGATGTGACTCTGGAGCGGCAAGCGCATCATACCGCCTTTGAAATCGCGCTTTTCAGCAATGACATAGACATGGCGCGGCAATACGCGGGGTCCTCACAGGATGACCAGTCGCTTCTCGCCATTCTGACGGACGCGCCCTTCGAGATGCGCAATGCCACCCCATTGGATATCGCGATCCGCCGCAGCCTTTCGGGTCTGCCCCCCGGGGCAAGCTATCGGATGCTGCTTCAGGACAACCGAAGCGGCGAAGCGCTCTTGAAGGCCATCGGCGTTCTTGCCAACGGTGTCGAAGCAGATCCGACCGCCGTGGCGGATGCTTTGTCTCTTCTTAAGGCGCTCGAGCTGGACGGGCTGGCCCGGCGCGTTGCGGCCGAGCTTTTGCTGGAAAACAGCCAGATATGAGTGACGCACGCAAAATCGCGACCTTTCTCGAAGCCCAGGCAGCCGAACTGGATGCCGCCGAGAATACACGCCTTGCTTATGCGCGCGACCTGA
The DNA here is from genome assembly GCA_013042105.1 of Boseongicola sp. GTDB lineage: Bacteria > Pseudomonadota > Alphaproteobacteria > Rhodobacterales > Rhodobacteraceae > Boseongicola. The sequence continues at coordinate 1,642 of JABDQU010000418.1, read as the reverse complement.
AGGACTTCGCTGAATGGTGCGCGGGCATTAGCCTGCCTTTGATGAGCGTTCAGCAGGCCGATATCGAAAGCTATCTGGTTGCACTTGAAGCCTCCGGCCTCGCTCGGGCAACCCGCGCGCGCCGCCTCTCCGCAATCCGTCAGCTTTACCGTTTCGCCTTTGAGGAAGGCTGGCGCACCGACAATCCCGCCCAGCGCATTTCCGGCCCCAAGCGTGCGAAGGTGCTACCAAAAACGCTTTCCGAAGCCGAGGTCGACGCCCTGCTAAACGCCGCCCGCGACCATGGCCGCCCAAGCGACCGACTTCGCAACACATGTCTCATGGAACTCCTATATGCGACGGGTATGAGGGTGAGCGAGCTTGTGTCTCTTCCCGTCGCCGCCGCACGCGGCAACCCGCAAATGCTGCTTGTGCGCGGCAAGGGCGGTAAGGAACGCATGGTCCCGCTGTCCCCACCGGCGCGCGAAGCTCTCGTCGCATGGCTCGCCGAATGGGACGAAACGGAAGAAGCCGCGCGCGTCGCCAAAGGCGCACCCCACTCGAAATTCCTGTTTCCTTCCCGCAGCAAAGCCGGCCATCTCACCCGTCACCGGTTTTACCTGATGATAAAGGAATTTGCCGTCGCGGCTGGCGTGTCTCCGGCGAATGTCACGCCGCATACGTTGCGCCATGCCTTTGCAACCCACCTTCTGGCCAACGGCGCCGACCTGCGCGCGATCCAGACACTTCTTGGCCATGCTGACGTCGGCACAACCGAGATCTACACCCATGTGTTGGAGGAACGCCTGCGGGACCTCGTCCTGCAACACCACCCGATGGCGCAGGATTAGCGCCTCAGCGCGTCCGGCAAGACGTCTTCACTCGGCCAAATGCCGGTTTTCAGGGTCGCCTCATACCCTTGCACCAGACCCGCAGCCTTCATGGCGACCACCGCCGCATCGACATCATAGGACAGGCGCTCAAACGTCACATCACCGTTTTTCAGCACCGCATAGCGCGTCTCGGGCCGCCCATCATGCGGCGGCATTCCGACTGCACCGGCATTGATCCACTGCCGACCATCAATCACACGTTGGAACGCGATGCCTGAGTGCCCTGCAACAATCCCGTCAACCACCCCCACGATCTCCTCCAGAGCAGCGATCTCATACAGGAAATCCGCCTCATCCGTCGTCGGCCAGATAAATTTGCTGTTGAAGGTCGCACCACCATGCAAAACCGCGTAGCGCCGACCATGCTGTGTGAAGAGCCCGATATCAGGAAGGTTGTGCAGCCACGTCACGACATCCGGTGTTGCCGTTTTCAGCAGAAACGACCACCAGTCACGCGACAAAACACTGCACGCACTGCCATCTTCAAACCCACAGCCACAATCCGCGCTGCCGTCTGCAAGTTGCCGTTCGCAGTTTCCAGCGATGGACCAATAGGCTTCGGCACTAACCAAGGCAGCCGCCTCATTCGGCTCAGCGCAATATCCCACGATATCGCCGGTGCAGATCGCATCCCGCCCGGCAGTCGCGTCAATCAATGCCAACAGAGCCTGCCTGTTTGAGTAAACACCGCCAAAAAGCACCACCGGTCCATCAAAATGACCGAAATCCTGCACCTTCATTGCCACATATCCTACGAATGTTCCCTTGAA
>JABDQU010000417.1 GCA_013042105.1 Boseongicola sp. | reverse complement strand
GATGTCTGTGAAGGCTGCGGTGATTGTGGGGTGCAGTCCAATTGCGTGTCCATCGTGCCTTTCGAGACCGAGCTTGGGCGCAAACGGGCGATCGATCAGTCGTCCTGCAACAAGGATTACTCCTGCGTGAAGGGTTTTTGCCCGTCCTTTGTCACCATCGAGGGCGCCAAGGTGCGCAAAAGCGCGAGCGTGTCGCTTGATATCGGGGATCTGGCGGAACCGGTTGTTCCGGGCATCGCAGGCGCGACGCATAACATCGTGATTGCGGGTGTCGGTGGGGCAGGCGTCATCACAATCGGAGCGGTTCTGGCGATGGCGGCGCATCTTGAGGGCAAGGGGGCCAGCATGATGGAAATGGCCGGTTTGGCGCAAAAGGGTGGTGCGGTGCATGTGCATTGCCGGCTTGGAAAAACGCCGGGCGATATCAGTTCTGTGCGTGTCTCTGTTGGCGAATGCGACACGCTGATCGGGGGCGATCTTGTGGTATCTGCGGGGGCCAAAACGATTGGTCTGATGGCGACGGGGCGCACGAAGGCCGTTGTGAATGCGCATGAGATTGTGACCGGAGAATTCACGCGCAACACCGAATTCCGCATTCCAAGTGAGGACCTGACGATGTCGCTGAAGGCGCGGGTGCAGGACAATCTGACGCTGTTTGACGTCACCAAGCTGTCTGAAGTCGTCATGGGCGATGCGATTTACGGCAATATGATCCTGCTCGGAGCGTCTTGGCAGAAAGGGCATGTTCCGCTTGGACGCGCGGCGATTGAAGAGGCGATTGCGTTGAACGGGGCGGCGGTTGAAGACAATCTGCGGGCGTTTCAGGTCGGGCGCTGGTTGGCGGAAAACACCGAGGCTGCGGAGGGCGTGATTACCTCAGATGTGGTGGCTAAGCCCAAGTCATTGAAAGAGAAAATCGACTTTTGTGCAGAACATTTGACAGACTATCAATCCGCACGTCTGGCGGCGCGCTATCGTAGGTTGGTGGATAAGGTCGAAGGTGATGACCTGAAAGGGGCCGTTGCCAAGGGGTATCATAAGCTCTTGGCTTACAAGGACGAATATGAGGTCGCGCGTCTTTTGAGCGCAACGCGCAGCAAGGCGGAAGCAGCGTTCGAGGGCGATCTGAAGCTGACTTACAATCTCGCGCCGCCACTTTTGTCGCGCAAAGGGCCGGATGGTCGTCCACTTAAGCGGGCGTTTGGCGCATGGGTCGAGCGGCTCTGGCCGCATTTGGCAAAACTGAAGCGTTTGCGGGGCACGCCGTTTGATCCTTTTGGCTATACCGCCGAGCGTCGGATGGAGCGTCGTTTGATCAAAGAGTATGAGCGCGACATCAAGGCGATGCTGAAGACGCCACCTGCGAACCACGCGGCGGCGCTGGCCCTGGCGGAACTGCCTCTTAAAATCCGGGGTTTCGGGCCGGTGAAGCTGAAAAATGCACAGGACGCCGAGAAAACACGTGAGACTTTGAAGGCTGCACTGAACACTGCGCCGCGCAGCGAAGATGCGGCGTGATCTTTTTTGTGGCCGGATGACATGAGGTTTTCACAGTCTGGCATCATAGCAGGGTTATGACTTTTCTTGATCGAGACATCGCCCGTGACATCAGTTATGCCCACGCAGCCCAAAGCAGGGGCGGTCGTGCGGTGATCCGTGCGCTTGAAAACGCCACCGGCAGGTTGTCGCTGATCCGGCGCGGTGCGGGCTATCATGACGACGTGTCGAATGGCGCAGATTTCTGGGACGTCATGGTGCAACGCTATGGGTTGAGCCTTGAAATCATGGGTGGATCGCTATGCAATATCCCTCGGGACGGGCCGTTGGTCATGGTAGCGAACCATCCCTATGGCATTTTGGACGGGCTGATGATGGGCCATATCCTGAGCGTTGCGCGACAGGGTGACTTTCGGATTCTGGCGCATCGGGTTTTTCGCAAATCCGAGGATCTGGACCGTGTGATCCTGCCGATTTCATTCGATGAAACCCGCGAGGCGCTGGCGTCAAATCTTGAGACCCGAAAAACGGCTCTTGATTACCTTGGACAGGGCGGCGCCATCGGGATCTTTCCCGGAGGCACAGTTTCGACGTCGGCAAGGGCGTTTTCAAGGCCACTCGACCCCGCATGGCGGTCATTCACGGCAAAAATGATTTCAAAATCAGGCGCGGCGGTGGTTCCGGTCTATTTCGAAGGCGCAAACTCGCGGCTTTTTCAGGTGGCGAGCCATCTTCACGCCAACCTCCGGGTTGCGCTTTTGATCAAGGAATTCAAACGTCGCACTGATGAGCCTGTGAAGGTGGTCATTGGCAAGGCCATTCCGTCACATGAAATCGCCGCCCGAGGTCGTGATCCGCGCGCAATGATGGACTTTCTGCGCGCGTCGACCTATGCCCTGTCGCCAGAGGCTCATGCGTCGCAAGACTATGGGTTTGAATTTGAAGCGAAACACAAAAGGGCGCGGCGAGATGGCGGTCGGCATACTGGATAGCGGACTTGGCGGGCTGACCGTTTACAAGGCAGTGACCGAACGCATGCCGGACCTGCCGGTGGTCTATTACGGCGACAATGCGCATACGCCTTATGGCACGCGCGATGCGGACGACATTTTCAACCTCACAACGGCTGGCACTGAACGCCTTTTTGAGGCGGGGTGCGATCTGGTGATTTTGGCCTGCAACACGGCGTCTGCGGCGGCACTGCGTCGGATGCAGGAAAGCTGGGTGCCTGAAGGCAAACGCGTGTTGGGGGTTTTCGTGCCTTTGATCGAGGCTTTGACCGAACGCCAGTGGGGCGATAATTCGCCCCCGCGTGAAGTGGCAGTGAAACACGTGGCGCTGTTTGCAACACCCGCGACCGTGTCGAGCCGAGCGTTTCAGCGCGAATTGGCGTTTCGCGCGATTGGGGTGGATGTCGAGGCGCAGGCTTGTGGCGGTGTGGTCGATGCCATTGAAGACGGCGATATGATCCTGGCTGAGGCTCTGGTGCGCAGTCATGTGGATGCCTTGAAGCGCAAGATGCCTGCGCCCGATGCTGCCGTGCTGGGCTGCACGCATTATCCGATTGTCGAGGATATCTTTCAGGACGCGCTAGGCGCGGATGTTCGGGTGTTCAGTCAAGCGGACCTCGTGGCTGAAAGCCTCTCGGATTATCTTTCTCGCCGCCCGGAAATGATTGGTCCGGGCAAAGTGTCGATGTTTTTGACAACCGGCGACCCGCAGCGCGTGTCGGATCAGGCCACGCGTTTTTTGCGACGACGATGTGATTTCCACGCCGCGTGATTGCAGCGCGGTCTTCTGATCGTTACATCGTCTTCAAAGTCTCAAAGGAGCGGGCCCAATGCCCCACAACATCGCCATCTTGGGCGCCAGCGGATACACTGGTGCAGAACTTGTCCGGCTGATTGCCACTCATCCGACGTTTCAGATCAAAGCTTTGTCAGGCGACCGAAAGGCCGGTCAGCCCATGTCGTCGGTTTACCCTCATTTACGTCATATGGACCTTCCGGATCTGGCACGGATCGAAGACATTGATTTTGCAGGCATTGATCTGGTGTTTTGCGCTTTGCCGCACGCGACCTCGCAGGCGGTGATTGCAGAATTGCCTGAGCGATTGAAGGTGGTGGACCTCTCGGCCGATTTCCGGTTGCGCGACCCGCAGGCCTATGCGGCGTGGTATGGCAAGGCGCATGGCGCGCCCGCGTTGCAGCGCGAGGCGGTTTACGGGCTGACCGAATTTTATCGCGATCAGATCCGGTCCGCGCGGCTTGTGGCGGGCACGGGATGCAACGCGGCGACGGGGCAATTTGCTTTGCGGCCTTTGATTTCTGCCGGGGCAATTGATCTTGATCACATCGTGATGGACCTGAAAGCGGCATCTTCGGGGGCAGGACGGTCGTTGAAGGAGCATCTTTTGGCCTCGGAGATGAGTGAAAACATCAAAGCCTATTCGGTTGGCGGCACGCATCGTCATCTGGGCGAGTTCGATCAGGAGTTCTCGGCAATTGCGGGGCGGGAGGTGCGCGTGCAGTTCACGCCACATCTCATTCCGGCGACGCGGGGCATTGTGTTGTCGTGTTACCTGCAAGGAGATCCGGGCACGGCATTTGATGTCATGTCGCAGGCCTATGCAGACGAGCCGTTTATTAAGGTTTTGCCGATGGGCGAAATGCCTCAGATGAAGGACGTGCGGGCGTCGAATTTCTGTCACATCGGTGTGGCGGGGGATCGTGTCGCGGGTCGGGTGACGGTGATTGCGGCGCTGGACAACCTGACGAAGGGGTCGTCGGGGCAGGCGATCCAGAATGCGAACCTGATGCTGGGGGAAGATGAGACGCTTGGTCTCATGGCGGCGCCAGTTTATCCATGACTATATCGAACGGGATGAGGGGCGTTGCCCCTCAAACTCCCCAAGATATTTTGAAACAGAAGAAGATGAGATGAAGGGACTTAAAAAACAACGCCGGATACAGGTGATCGTTCTGGCTTTTGCCGCGATGGTTGTGTCGTTCGGGATGTTTTACATCGCGGCACCCGATGCGTTGCAGTTCTTTCGCTCGCCGTCGGAAGTGGCCGAGATGCCGCCGCCGCCGACAGAGGTGTTTCGCATTGGCGGTCTGGTTGCGGACGGCACTTTGGTGCGTGGGCAGGGCGAGACGATCACGTTTTCGGTTACCGATGGCGGCGCGGTTATCCCTGTGAGTTACACCGGCGTTTTGCCTGATCTTTTTGGTGAAGGCGAAGGTATGGTGGGCACTGGGCGCTATGTTGACGGGGTGTTTCAGGCCTCGGAAATTCTGGCGCGTCACGATGAAACTTATATGCCCTCGGAAGTCATTGATGCTTTGAAAGAGCAGGGCGTTTATCAGGAACCGAACGGTTAGTTTCTGAGCCGTTAACCCTTTTCGCGGACGGTCTGGCGTATCAGATCGAAGCGTGGGGTTCGCGAGTTATGCCATCAGTTCAGTCCATTGCGGATGCGATCCTGACCCGCGAGGGTGGGTTTGTGAATGATCCGTCCGATCCCGGGGGGGCAACAAACTTCGGTGTGACGATCCATACCATGCGGCGGCTGGGTCTGGATCTGAACGGGGATGGCCGGATCGATACGGCAGATGTTCGGGTATTGAGCCGCGCGCAGGCACGGCGGATTTTCATAGATCATTACTTCACTGAGCCGCGCATTGGCTGGTTGCCGGATGCGCTTCATCCAAGTGTGTTCGATATGAACGTGAATGCGGGGCGCTGGTCGATCCGTTTGTTGCAGCGGCTTTGCACGGACATGGGGTTTCGCACGGCGGAGGACGGGCGCATTGGACCTCGCACACGGCAGAACGCGGCAGCGGCGTTTGCGGCGGCTCCGGATCATATGGTCGATGCCTATGCGATTGCGCGGCGCAATTATTACTACCGGCTTGCGGATCGCCGACCGGCCAGTCGCAAATATGCGCGTCGGCGGGACGGCGGCAAAGGCGGTTGGATCACGCGTGCCGAGGAGTTCATGGCGCCACAATACCATTTGAGCAGGGCTGAACACGCCGAAAGGACGGGCGCATGGGACTGATTGGAGCACTTTTCAGCATGCTGTTTGGCGGCGAGCGCAATGTGGTGCGCGATACGGTCGAGGTCTTTCGTCCGAACGCCGAGGCAGATGCGGGGCGCGATGCGACACGGTATGGTGCGTCACTGGCGCAGTTTGCGGCTGAGTTTGCGCAGCCAAGACGCGGTTTGTTTGATCGCTTCATTGACGGTTTGAACCGATTGCCGCGCCCGTTTCTGGCGCTTGGGACCTTGGGGTTGTTCGTTTCGGCCATGGTTGAGCCGATCTGGTTTTCGCAGCGGATGCAGGGCATCGCCTTGGTGCCCGAGCCGCTTTGGTGGCTGATGGGGGCGATCGTGTCGTTTTATTTCGGTGCGCGTCATCAGACCAAAAGCCAGGAGTTCCAGACCGGTCTGGCGGCGACTTTGGCGCGTGCGCCGCAGGTGGCGGCCAATATTAGGGAGTTATCAGACCTTTTGGAGGAGCCGGTTGCGCAACACGAGACGAACCGCGCGCTTGCGGACTGGAGAGCGCGCAATGCCAGATAATCAGGTTTTCTCGCTTGTGGCGGAACACGGCCCCTGGGTGGTGCTGGTGTTCTTTCTGCTCTGGCGTGACATTCAAAAGGAACAGGCCACGCGGTCGGTTCTGGACAAGAACGCGCATGTTCTGACCGAGATCGCCACGGTTATCCGCGAACGGATGCCGCGGTCATGACGGTACTGATCACGCGATTGCGTCTGCGGCTTTGGCGGGCATTTCTTGGGCGGGCTTTGATCACGGCGTTGACGCGCAATGACAGGGCGCGTCAGAATCTGGACAACGCCATTCGTGAGACGTTGCAGCGATGATTGAAGACGTTTCAAATGGCGCGCTTTTGTGTGGCGCGGCGGCAATGGTGAGCCTTTCGCTTCTTTGGCGGATTCGCGGCCCATGGGATCGGATCGACCAAAGTCCGGGTTTGCGTGGGCTGGGTGTGATCACTGTTCTGGGTTGGGCCTCAGCCAGTCTTGTTCTGCAAGATATACAGATGCTTTTCTGGATGATCTCACTGGCGCTGGGGCTGGTTCTGAAATTCCGCGATGAGATGGATGTGTCGTGTCCAGAAAACCAAGCCCTTTTGGGCGGTCTGGCGATCTTTCCGCTTGTCGTGCAGGCATTGATCTAAAACGCGGGCGTTTTGTGCTCAATTCCCCGCGACCAAGCGTCTCGCACCCTTGGCGTTTAAGCGACCGCGTTCTACACTTCGCGTATGTTAGTTGAGCTTGGACACTTCACCCTGATTCTTGCACTGCTGGTCGCGGTTGTGCAGACCGTTATGCCGCTGGTCGGCGCTCATAAGGGCTGGCGCGGCTGGATGGCCGTTGCGGAACCGGCAGCGACGGTGCAGTTCTTCCTTCTGGCCTTTTCGTTCAGCGCGCTGACCTATGCTTTTGTCACGTCGGATTTCTCGTTGAGGCTGGTGGTGGCCAACAGTCACACCGCCAAGCCGATGCTGTATAAGATCACCGGCGTCTGGGGCAACCATGAAGGCTCAATGTTGCTGTGGTGCGTCATCCTTGCCTTCTTCGGAGCACTTGCTGCGTGGTTCGGCGCCAATCTGCCGGATCGGCTTCGCGCCCGGGTGCTTGGGGTGCAAGCCTCTGTTGGCGTTGCATTTTTGACGTTCCTTATCTTCACGTCGAACCCGTTCTTGCGCCTTGAAATGCCGCCTCTGAACGGACAGGATTTGAACCCGCTCTTGCAGGATCCGGGTCTCGCGTTCCATCCGCCGTTTCTCTACATCGGCTATGTCGGCCTTTCGATGAGCTTCTCGTTCGCTGTCGCCGCCCTGATTGAGGGCCGTGTCGACGCCGCCTGGGGGCGCTGGGTGCGTCCCTGGACTTTGCTGGCGTGGCTGAACCTGACCATCGGCATCGCGCTTGGGTCCTGGTGGGCGTATTACGAGCTTGGCTGGGGTGGTTTCTGGTTCTGGGATCCGGTGGAGAATGCGTCGTTCATGCCATGGCTCATCGCGGCGGCCTTGCTTCACTCGGCCATCGTTGTGGAAAAACGCGAGGCGCTGAAAAGCTGGACTATCCTTTTGGCGATCCTTGCTTTCGGTTTCTCGCTGATTGGCGCGTTTATCGTGCGTTCAGGTGTGCTGACGTCAGTCCATGCCTTCGCCAATGATCCCGAGCGGGGCGTCTATCTGCTGTTGATCACCGGCATTTTCATGGGCGGGGCGCTGACGCTTTACGCTCTGCGCGCGGGCCAGATGCAGGCCAAGGGCGTGTTCAGCATGGTCAGCCGCGAAAGCGCGCTGGTGGCGAATAATGTCCTGTTGGCCGTTGCGACCTTCGTCGTCTTCCTCGGCACGATCTGGCCACTGGTGGCCGA
>JABDQU010000412.1 GCA_013042105.1 Boseongicola sp. | reverse complement strand
TCGGCCCCGATATTGAACAACCCGGCGCGAAACCCAAGTGCCAGACCCAAACCCGCCAACACCAAAGGCGCCGCGGCCGTCAGCGTCTCGGACACCGCATTGAGCGAGCCAACAGACCCCCGCAGTAACGCAACAAAGGACTGACCAATCGTGGCAAGATCGACACCCGTGGCCAACATCACTGCCGCCCCAAGAACCAACGCCGCCACAAACGCATACAGCGGAACCAGCACCAGATCTTCGAACTGCGAGCGTCCGAAAACCCGTCCACTCACCGCTTTTTCCATTGCTTCACTCATGGCGCAGCCCCCGCCATTGCAAGACCGATCGTGCCCTTGTCGACAGGCGCTTTGCCCGGCTCGTATTCTGCAACAATCCGACCCTTGAACATCACAAGAATACGGTCCGACACTGCCAGAATTTCATCCAACTCGGACGAGACGATCAAAATCCCGTCCCCCTCATCCCGCGCCGCCATCAGACGCGCATGAATGTAAGCGATTGACCCCACATCCAGCCCACGCGTCGGCTGTCCGGCAATCACAAACCGCGTGTCGCGGGACAACTCCCGGGCCACGATCAGCTTTTGTTGATTGCCGCCGGAAAGATGCGCCGCATCGTTGTGGATCGACGGCGTGCGCACGTCGTAATCCCGCGCCGCCGTTTGCGCCATTTCATTCACACGCGCCCAATCAATGCTGCCACCGCGCGAAAACCGGGCATCATAATAGGTATCCAGCACCATATTCTCAGCAACGGTGAAACTGCCGATCAATCCGGCCGCCTGCCGGTCCTCCGGAATATGAGCAATCCCCATCCGGTGCCGCGCACGCGGAGAAGCGGCGGTAATATCGGCGCCGTCAAACAGCACCCTCCCACCCGCAGGCGTCCGCAATCCGGCCAGCGCCTCGATCAGGGCCGACTGTCCATTGCCCTGCACACCCGCGATGCCGACAACTTCCCCACTTCTGACCTGAAGCGACAGATGATCCACAGCAACCGAGCCGTCCCCATGCAAAACCGTCAGGTCCGACACATCCAGAATAACCTCGCCGGGATCAAACGGATCACGCTCAACGGAAAAATCCACTGGATGCCCGACCATCATCTCGGCCAGATCAGGACGGGTCAGCTGTTTCGGGTCTCCACTGCCAACGATCTCACCACGCCGGATGACGCTGATACGGTCCGAGATCTCCAATATCTCATTCAGCTTATGCGTGATGAACACGATCGCCTTGCCTGCGTCGCAAAGCGACCGGACAATCTGAAAGAACTCATCGACTTCCTGAGGCGTCAAAACGGCTGTCGGTTCATCAAGGATCAGCACATCCGCTTCGCGAAACAACACTTTGATGATCTCGACACGCTGCTGCACTCCGACAGGCAAGGTCTCGACAAGGGCATCCGGGTCAACCGACAAGCCATAGTCTTCGCTGAGCCGCCGCACCTGCGCGCGCGCAGTCTCAAGATCGAGATGATCAAATTGCCCAACCGGTTCGATCCCCAGCACCACATTCTCGGCCACGCTGAAAACCGGGATCAACATGAAATGCTGATGCACCATGCCAATGCCCGCCCGGATGGCATCGCCCGGCCCCTCGAACTTCACGGGCGCGCCATCAATAACGATCTCGCCTTCCGTCGGACTGTAAAGCCCGCAAAGCACATTCATCAAAGTGGACTTCCCGGCACCGTTTTCGCCCAGAAGTCCTAGCACTTCTCCGGGACGAATGGTCAGGTCGACCCCCTTGTTTGCAACAACGGGGCCGAACCTTTTGGTGATGCCTTTCAGCTCGACATGCATCGAACCAACCCTAGTCCGATACCGAGATACTACCGTCTATAATCCCGGCCCGAAGGGCCTCTAACTCGGCCTTCAACGCGTCTGGAACCAACCCTTCCATGTCATGAAACGGCGCAAGGCCGACGCCCCCGTTCTCCAGCGTGCCGACCAGAACACCACCTTCAAATTCATCGTTCATCGTGGCCTCAATCACCGCGCGCACCGTGGCATCCATGCGCTTGGTGATCGACGTCAGATAGACATGCTGGCGCTCGGTATCCGTGAAATACAGATCCGCATCGACCCCGATGATCTTCAGGCGATCAATCCCCAACTCATCCGCCAGAGTTGCCGATCCAAGACCCACCGGTCCCGCCACCGGAAGCACGATATCCGCCCCCTCGTCATACAGGTTCTGCGCAAACGCGCGGCCATCGTCCAGATTGTCGAAGTTGTTGGTGAACAGACCCTCACGATCCTCAAGGCTCCACCCAAGAACCTCAACGGCATCGCCCTTTGCGGCGTTCCAGTGGTTCACCCCCTTCACGAAACCATCCATGAAAATCGTTACCGGAGGGATGTTTATGCCGCCAAAGGTCCCGACGATTTTAGTCTCCGTCATACCGGCTGCCAGATACCCTGCCAGAAATGCAGCCTGATCCGTCGCATAAACCTGACCGAGCACATTCGGAATTGCCGGATCATACGCAAAATCTACGATGGAAAACGGCTGGTCCGGGTTGGCAAGTGCCGCATCCCGCGTCGCATCACCCAGCAGAAAACCCACCGTTACGATGATATCGCAATTACCGTCGATCAACGAATTGATGTTCGCCTCGTAATCCGTCTCAGCCGTAGACTCCAGAAATCGCCCTTCAATACCGAAATCCGCTATCGCATCCTGCACGCCCTTCCAGGCGGTCTGGTTAAAACTGTTGTCGTCAATCCCGCCAGTGTCGGTCACCTGACACGCCGTAAACGCAAAAGCCGGACTGCTCGCAGCCAGCGCAACCGCCACTGCAACGCTCGAAATAACGTGGTTCATTCGCAAAGTTCTCATGGTTTGGCCCTCCTCAACACACCATTCACCTGAAAGCCTAAGCGCAGGTCACAGCGGTCACTTGAGGAAGATCAATCCAGCGCGAACCCTACTTCATCGCCTTTGCAAGACGCAGCACGGCCGCAAGAATAGCTTGTGACAACTTCGGCGACCGACCCGACCCGATCACCTTGTCGCTATCGCGGATATCGCTCTCTCGCAGCGTGCAGCGCCAATGTCCGTCCTTGTCATTTGCACGACCATGAATGTGCACCGTCCAGTTCGGATACGCCACATCCGCCACATGCATCGCCCCGTCCGTCGTGCTGATCTGCACAGGCGCGATAACCTCATCCGGAATCGCGTCCGGCAAAAGGTAGGCCAGCGCATGGGCGATACCGTCATATTCGGCAACGCTGAGATCACGCTCGGTTTCCAACTCACTAATCAGAATATCGAGTTCAGGGTCTTCCATATTTCATGCTCCGTCTTTTGAATTGGCTGTTCTGTTAAATCTCGGCGACACCAACAACGTAGTTCTCGCCATAGGCGCGCGCGCACTTCGGACAGGTCGTGTAAAACATGAAAATGCGTTTCGCCGTGTGGCCGTCCGCGATGGCAGCGGTCTCCATGTCATGCACCCAAGTCTTCGCGTGTCGATACGGCCCCTCAAAGACACGCGTCAGAAAATCGCCGCTCATCATGACCATCTCTTCGTCGGGAACCGGGCGCGTCACCGCAAAATAATGCTCAGCCTCGCTCGCCGAAAGATCCCGGCTCAGCACGAAATACCCTTCCGGGTCTTGTGCGCCCGCATCCTCTATGCGCTCCTGAACACGTGTAAAAACCGAGCCCATGTTCACCGGAATATGCAATACGCCGCGCGTTGTTGCGCGCACGAAAGGCTTGTTTTCCAAATGCAAATGTCGCCCGTCCCATCCCTCGGGATTGAACTTCGGACAACACCCGGTCGTGTTCTCGGTCATGTTCATCTTGGGCAATTCATTCGTTTGCATGAAAGCCTCCTCACCCGGCATGCCAATGCCAGCTTAAGCGTTTCACGTTGAAGAAAGTTGATCTCGCTCAATCCATTGCATGAACATTTGCGGTCAAACTGATACGGGAAGGCCGCATTTTTCCTTTCGCGCGGTGATCTGAAATCTGGGAACGACGCCCAGGCCCACCCGCGGAGCCCGCATGGAAAACGAATTTCTCTTTCTCACCCTTGGCACCATGTTCATCGTCGGGCTTGGTGCCGATCAACTTGGCAACAGAACGCGCATTCCACGCGTTACCCTGCTGCTGTTATGTGGACTGCTGGCAGGCCATCTGGGCATCATCCCCGCCCCCGTCACCGGAGCCTACGAATTCCTGTCCGTCACCGCCCTGACCTTTGTGGCATTCCTCCTCGGCGGCGCGCTTCGCATCAATGATCTGCGCGTCACCGGACAGCGCATCATCATCATATCACTCGCCATCGTGCTTCTGACGTTGGTGGTTGTCGCCAGCGGCCTCATTCTGGTTGGCGTCGATCCCGGCTTGGCCATCGTCCTGTCGGCCATCGCCTCAGCCACGGCTCCGGCTGCAACCACAGACGTCATTCGACAATCAGGTATCTCCAATCAGTTTACACGCACGCTTGAAGGCATCGTCGCGGTTGATGACGCCTGGGGCCTCATCGCCTTCAGCCTCTGCCTCAGCTTCGCAACAGCCGGAAACGGAGAAATCCACCAGATCTCCGTCCTGACCGAGATCGGAGGCGCCCTGATCCTCGGCGCGGCTGTCGGCCTGCCCGGCGCGTATCTCACAGGCCGGATTTCCGGCGGACAACCCCTTGAAGTCGAAGCCCTATCTCTCGTCTTCCTGACCGCTGGACTTGCGCTCTGGGCCGAGGTTTCCTTTCTGATCGCCGGGATGACTGCGGGCGCAATCATCGTGAATATGGCGTCACACCACGAACGCGCCTTTCATGAAATAGAACACATCCAGTGGCCCTTCATGATCCTGTTCTTTCTGCTCGCCGGGGCCTCTCTGGAAATCGCATCGCTGGCACAAGTCGGCCTCATCGGCCTCATTTACATCGCCCTGCGCATCATCGCCCGCATCATAGGAGGCTGGATAGGAGCCTTCCTCAGCGACGCCCCCCACCAAAGCCGCCCGCTCTATGGTCTGGCCCTTTTGCCGCAAGCCGGCGTCGCTGTCGGGATGGCCCTTGTCGCAGCCAAATCCATGCCCGAACACGCCGACCAGATCATCGCTTTGACCATCGGCACCACAATCGCCTTCGAGCTGTTCGGCCCCATCCTTACGCTATGGGCGATCCGCCGCGCGAAATCCCTGCCGTAACCCAACGGCGCACATGGCCAAACCCCAAACCGTCAAACACAAAAAAGGGCGAGGCCTCCGGGAAGCCTCACCCTTCACCCACCACAGCACTCATCACAATCTCCGGATCGAACACATCCGGATTTCTTATAAGCCCGTCAATCGTGCGGCACTTTCAGTGCCTTCAGGCTCATATCCGTAAGCTTGCCGGTCTCGGCTTGGTATTGCGTGACCGCCGTCTGGATAAACGCGCTTTGAAGACTGCGCGCTTCATCCATGTCATCGCACTCAAGAATCTGGTGTTGAAACTTGACGTCTTCCTTGATGCGATCGGTGACGAATTCCGCAACCTCGGCACCAATATCGCCAAGGCTCTCCAACCATGCAATCTGAGCACCAACGACATTTCCAAGACCCTGACTCTGCATCTTCATCAGCGCTTCAAGCGCCCCGGTCGGTGTTGCTATCTCTTTTTTTGCCATCAGAGGTTCCCTCCGTTTTATCCTACATCCCAATGATCGCACGTCATGTTCGGAGTGCCATTGATACTTATCAAGTGGTCACGCGAGGTAAGGTATAAGCCACAGAAAACATGACCTAAAACGGAGACAAACGTGCCCGACGACCTGCGACGCGGACTAACCACTTCTGAAGTCGAGGAAATTCGCGCCCGCACCGGCTGGAACAGCCTGCCCGATCCCACCGTTAGCGGCCCCTTCGCCATCCTGCTCCGGCAGTTTTCCAGCTTTCTGATCTTCATTCTGTTCGTCGCCGCAGCCGTCGCCATCGCACTTGGCCATTGGACAGATGCCATGGCAATCGCTCTGGTCATCGTGCTGAATGCAGCACTTGGTTTCGTTCAGGAATGGCGCGCCGAAACGGCCCTCGCAGCCCTTAAAACAATGCTGTCACCCAAGGCGATGGTCGTGCGCGATGGCCAGGAAGTCATCATCCCCTCCCGCGAACTCGTCCCCGGGGACCTCCTTGTCTTGCAGGCGGGTGATACCATTCCTGCGGATGCGGCCCTCCTCGACAGCGTCGGCCTGTCCGTCGACGAAAGCATTCTGACCGGCGAATCTGTCCCCGTCAGCAAGGACCTGAAAACGCCCAAACTGTTCACCGGCACCGCGATTGCGGCAGGCCACGCTGAAGCAACGGTGACCGCCATCGGCGCAAAAACCGAATTTGGCCATATCGCCGAACTGACCGGCAGCATCGGCTCCAAAAAGACCCATCTGCAAAAGCACCTCAGCAAACTCGCCTCGCAACTGGGCGTGACCGCCCTTGTCATCGCAGGCGGGATCGCGGTCCTCGGTATCGCACTCGGCCGCGACCTGACCGAAATGCTCATGACCGGCCTGTCGCTCGCCGTGGCCATCGTGCCCGAAGGTCTGCCTGCAGTTGTCACGATCACTCTTGCGCTCGGAGCCGCCGCCATGGTGCGCCAAAACGCCCTGGCGCGCCGCCTGCAAGCCATTGAAACACTTGGGGCCGCATCCGTTATCTGCACCGACAAAACCGGCACACTGACCGAAAACAAAATGACAGCCACCCGCATCTGGACGCCAGATCAAGTCTATCAGGTGACAGGAACCGGCTACGACCCCGCCGGGCATATCGAAGACCAAGACGGGCAACGGGTCCGCGCACGCGACGATCCCCAACTGGCGCACATCCTGAAAACCGCAGCGACCTGCACCCATGCGCGCCTCTCGCGAAGCAAAAAAGGCTGGGCCATGACCGGCTCGCCGACCGAAGGCGCGCTCCTCGCACTTGCGTTCAAAGGCTGGCAACCGCGCGCGTCGCAGGGAGACGTCCTCGCTGAAATTCCTTTTGACAGTGACCGCAAACGCATGAGTGTCCTTGCCCGCACGCAGGACGGCTTTGAAATCCTCATGAAAGGCGCACCCGAAGCACTGCTGTCGGTTTCATCCCACGTTCGCATCAACGCGAGCGATCAGCCCCTTGACGATGAAGGCCGGCACAGAACCCGCGAAGCCTACGAAGCAATGGCCGCAGACGGCCTGCGCGTCATCGCCTTTGCAGCGCGCCAAACACCGGATCAGACCATAACAGAAGCCAACATGACGTTCCTCGGCCTTGCTGGCCTCATCGACCCGCCACGCCCCGAAGTGCGTGACGCCATCGCCTCGGCGCGTTCGGCCAGTATCCGCGTTCTGATGATCACAGGCGACAGCCCGGTCACAGCCCGTGCAATTGCCGCTCAGGTAGGACTTGCCCCCGAAAAGGTCGTGACCGGTCAAGACCTCGATGAAATGAAGGACACCGCGCTGAGCGGTCTGCTCGACAAAGACCTCATCCTCGCCCGCACCCGCCCCGCTGATAAAATGCGCGTCGTGTCCACACTTCAGACCCAGAACCAGATCGTCGCGATGACGGGCGATGGCGTCAACGACGCCCCGGCCCTCAAACAGGCCGACATCGGCATCGCAATGGGCATCCGAGGCACCGATGTCGCGCGCGAGGCCGCCGATCTTGTGCTGCTTGACGACAACTTCGCCACCATCGTCGGCGCGATCAGCGAAGGTCGACGGCAGTTCTCCAACATCCGCAAGTTCGTGCGCTACCTTCTGTCCTCCAATGCCGGTGAAATCGTCGCGCTGGTCGTCAATATCGCCATCGGCGGCCCACTCATCTTTCTGGCCACTCAAATCCTCTGGATGAACCTCGTCACGGACGGCGTCACGGCCGTGGCCCTTGGTCTTGAACGGTCCGAACCCGATCAAATGGAAAAACCGCCCCGCAAAAAAGACGAACCGATCCTCGGTATCAGCGGAGTCGCTCTGATCTGCCTGTTCGGGCTGTATTCAGGAACAGCAAGCTATTGGATCTTCAGTTCGCTCCTCGACAGCGGCGTCGACCTTGCGCGCACCACCGCATTCACCGCCATGGTGACCTTCGAGAAAGTCAGCGTCTTCGCGTTCCGATCCCTACACCTGCCCTGCTGGCGCATCGGTTGGCTGTCCAACCCCCTCCTGCTCGCGGCATTCGTTCTGACAATGGGCGCGCAGGTCCTTGCGATCTACTGGGCACCGCTCCAACACCTGCTCCACACAGTTGCAATCGGCCAAGACCAATGGCTGCTGATCGCGGCTTTCGCCCTGCCCATGCTCATTGTGCCCGAACTTGTGAAGACCATCCGCTACTTCGCCACTCAACGCGCCAGATAGTAAACCCAAAGGCTTGCAACAAAACAAATCAGAACCAGCACAGAATCCAGTCCAACACGTCCAATGCGTGGCTTGCGACGCACAATCAGGCCAATCAGATAGATCGTCGTCACCAATATCCCAAAGGCCAGAGACAGCCCCACCGTCGCCGACGCATCGTTCAGAATAGGCCCCTGACGATACAAAACGTCCGCAGGGAAAATCAGCACCACCATAATCAGATTGCTGCCGAAAATATTCGAGATCGCCATCGTATAGGCCCCGATGCGCACCGCCGTCAGGCTCGTCGTCAACTCCGGCAAAGACGTGGCCCCCGCCAAAAGCGTGACACCGATAAAACTCGTCCCCAACCCCGATTGATCCGCGATCCGCTCCGCCAGAACGACCAGCGCAAGACCGAACACAAGGATCAGACCAACGGCGACACCTGTGTGAACCAACAACGTGCGCACGCTCTCGCTCCCAAGGCCCGTAGGTGCCGGAAAAGGCAATGGATCAGGGTCCGGCAGATCGACCGGCACCCAGTCGGTGGCATCATCATACCGACGCAAAAGTGCGATTGCTCCGGCATAGGCCAGCACCACCAACACACTGCCAAGCCCGACAGAGACCCATTCAACCCGCTCACCGAATTGCGTGAAGATCAGCACAATCGACAGCAAAAACACCACAAGCATTGCCTCAAGGGCATGGTTCGCCTTGCGCGGATAGCTGGTAATCGCACGCCGCGCCCAGAAATCAGACATCGCAAGGATCGCCGTTTGCAAAGCAATCCCGCCGAACAGATTGTTCAAAACCAGCCCGCTGTTTTGCTGCACCGCCCCTGTCAACGTCGTCGCCACTTCGGGAAGCGATGTGGCAAGCGACAAAAACAAAAGCCCCACCAGCGATTTGGCAAGCTTCAGTCGCTCGGACAAGGCATCCGACAAATACGCCAGCCGCGCCCCCGCATACCAGACAACCGCCGCCGAAAGGACGAACGCGCAAAGGCTGACCACAAGTGTCGTCTGAAACCCAACCATAGGGCTTCAGCTAAGGCGTTCTGCACAAAGGCATTTGATCTTGCTCAATGCCACAAGCGACCTTTCGCGTCAGACAAGCGATTATGCCCGAAGATCACGGCCACAGCCCGGAAGACATCAAGGCCCGTTTTGCAAGCGGTAACGCCGCAGGCCTGTTGCGTGACGCCGTCTACGGCGGCATCGACGGAGCGGTGACCACACTCGCCATCGTGGCCGGAGTCGCTGGCGCAGGCCTGCCAAACTCGGTCATCGTGGTGCTTGGGTGCGCCAATATTCTTGCCGACGGGTTTTCTATGGCTGCGGGCAACTATGCTGGCACGAAAGCCGATATCGACGACCGAAACCGCATCGTCGCCGTCGAAGAACGCCACATCCGGGACTATCCCGAAGGCGAAAAGGCCGAGCTTCGCGAAATCCTCCTTCAGCGTGGCTTGACCGGCGCCGTGCTTGAAAGCGCGGTCGAGGAAATCGCCAGCCAGAAGCAGAAATGGATCGATATCATGCTGACCGAAGAATACGGGCTCCCGCGCGAAGCCCCGAACCCGTGGCGTCTGGCATTCGCGACCTTCTTTGCCTTCATTCTGGCCGGAACCGTGCCGCTTGCACCCTTCCTGCTCAGCCTCCAGCATCCCTTCCAGATCTCCGTGATCGCAACGCTCGCCACCTTCTTCGCAATCGGCGCGATCAAAAGCCGCTGGTCGCTCTCCGCGTGGTGGCGCTCCGGCTTCGGCACACTGCTCATCGGCTCCATCGCAGCGATGGTTGCCTACCTTGTCGGCAGCGCTTTTCAAATCTGACCAACCGGATTGAGTTTTATCAAAAGGGCCGGAAATGCGGACGCTAAGCTAAAATGGCAAGATGAGAGTTAACAATGATCCGTCGACGATCCTTTACCCGGTCCGGCTCCCTGTCACGCCAACGACATCGGCGAAAACGTCCACTTGCATACTTGCGTCGCCTGAAAGTCTCGGACCTCATGGCCGCAGACCCGGTCACGGCCTCACCAGACATGACATTGGCCCACGTCGTGAACGAGCTTTTTCTCCGCCACTGGCTCAGCTTCATTCCGGTCGTGGAAGACGGCATCCTCCTCGGCGCGATTGACGGCAGCGTCGTCAGCGGAATTGACCGCGAGTTCTGGCACAGCACCCGCGTCGATGACATCTTCATCGTCCCAAATCGTGAACAGCTTTTAACGGCAAGCACACCAATCGCGAGTGTCCTGAAACGCATTGACCGCACAGGTCAGCGCAAATTCCTCATCATCGAAGGCCGCCAGCTGCGCGGCATCCTCACCCTCGCCGATCTGCAAACGCTCTATGTGCAAGCCAGACAGCAGCCAGACAAACCGCGCTCTCACTGAAGCACCTCGCAAATGAAGAGGACGCCGCGCTGCCGCTATCCACAGCCCGATGCCAGTCTACCTCCCGCTCCGACGGGGTTCATATGACTGAAGTGCCTCGATATCGGCCGTGAAACTGTATCCGACACCCCGAATGGTCTTGATGATCTGAGGGTCCGCCGGATTGCGCTCAATCTTCTTTCTGAGGCGGGCCACCTTATTGTCAATCGTGCGATCAAGCGGGTTCCAGGCAATCCCCCCAACCATATCCATAAGCTGATCCCGCGATAAAATCCGCTTGGGATTTTCCAGAAACGCATTCAGCAAAGCGAAGTCACCACTGGTGGTTTCACACTTCAAACCATCGCGGTCAAACAGCTCAAATCGCTCCGGAACCGCCACCATGCCGTCGAACTCAAGCGCCGCCGAAGGCCCGGTTGCAACATCTTGAAACCCTGCCGAACCGCTGTCCGCCGCCGCATGTCTCTCACCAGAAGAGCGCCTCAAAACGGCTCGGACACGCGCCAGCACTTCGCGCACATGGAAAGGCTTCACAATGTAGTCGTCCGCACCAAGCTCCAGCCCTGCCACGCGATCGAACATATCATCGCTGCCGGTAATCATAATGATCGGAATTCCCGACCGCTCGCGGATACGGCGCGCAACATCCAAGCCGTTGTCAGTACCAAGATGCAGATCAAGCGTCACAAGATCGACGTGCTCCGTCTCAAGAAGACGCCGCGCCTCATCCCAGCCCGCAGCCAGCGAAACACGATACCCGCCGCCCTCGAAAACCTCATTCAAAAGCGTGCGTACAGCGGCCTCATCATCAATGATCAGAATGCAGTGTTGCAAAGCTTTTTCACCCCGGAAGTCAGTTCGAACGTTTCGGATCAGACGCTGGTTACACCAGATAAATCATAGAATGTGAATAAGTTGATACAAAACGATACACTTGATTACGAGCGCAAGTAAACGCATGCGACAATTCGCATGGAATGTAACCCCACATTCAGCAAGGGGGACTCATTTCATGTATGTCACGATTTCAGACCAAGACACCGACTACGACCTCCCGCATCAGCTTACCCAACGCACAAGCTGCCTGCCCGAAACACGCCTCAAGCCCGAGGCCCATTTATTTCGCGAAGGCGATCACGTCGAGCGGATTTATCAAGTCATTTCAGGGGCTGTCAGCCTGACCCGGCTTCTCGAAGACGGCCGTCGTCAGATCATCGCTTTCGGCTTTCCCGGGGATATCGTGGGCTTTCCCTGCGATGGTCGCTATCACACCGAT
>JABDQU010000408.1 GCA_013042105.1 Boseongicola sp. | reverse complement strand
GATTTGCTTTGGCCAGCAATCGACAAATCTGGCATTTCAGACGGTCGGCGGGTCACTGGATGAGCGTCCACTGTCGCCAGCGCTGTTCGCTTCAATGTCGCGGTGCACCATACGGTCTATGATGGCTTCTTTTTGCGACACCAGAAAAGCGCTGGCAGCATGAAACGCCAAAGCGACACCCCAAAACAAGGCGGGCCAGAGAAACCACCAATAGCCCGTCCATGAGATCAGGTTGATCGCGAAAAGCATACCGATCACAACCAGATAGACGACAAGATGCACGTAAAAATCAAACTTGGCTTTCGCGCGTCGTCGCGCGGCTTCAAGGCGCTGTTCCCCGGTCATCAGAACCTCCGCTGAAAGAACCGGCCCACAGTAACGCAACCCTCAGTTGCTCAGATTGACTTTCGTCAATCCAGCCGCCAAATGCACCGCCCAAAGCGCAAGAGTGAAAAGATAAGCGGTATTTTCAATTATCCGCGCCCTGCGGATGTTCGGAAATCGCTCGAGCGCCACCGCAGCCTCGACCGTTTGCACCCGGCAAATACTGCCAGAAATCCAAAGACCGAAAGCAACAGACACTTGCCGGGATGCCAGACTTCCACCCCAGCTCAGCTCAGCTCAGCGCCGATTGCTCTTGCATGTCCATATCAAAAAGCCCCCTCGGGTTCTTTTCCAATGATCAGTGTTGCCGGGACGATGCCTGCCTCACGACCCACGCCCGCCGTTTCCCGCCTCCAAAGCGCCAAAATCAAACCCACGGAAGATAAACCAAAGTGCCATGACCATTTCCTGCACCCCAATCGGCACCAGTAAAACCTGAACCCCGGACGGCACGTCCACAAACATCGCCGTCAGAACAAGCGCCAACAGAACTAGGATCGCCAGAATGCCCCAAACCGCAATCCAGCGCGGCACAAGCCTCGCCCGGTAAAGCACCCCGTAAAGGCACAGCGCGCCCATCGCGAAAATGATGTTGTAAAGCAGCCCATCCGTATTGCCCCAGGCATTCTGCGCCATGATCAGCGCCCGAGCGCTTTCGGCAACAACAGGATCAGCGCCCGCCTGAACTGCATCGCTCAGCGACACCAGCGCAAATTTGTTGGTCAGCGCCACGGTGCTCAGAATGATCCCCTCAGCACCCCGCAAGAAGAAATAGGTCAGCGCCATGCCCGTGCTGACACGCGCAAGAACGGGGAAGATGAAAGCGCCAATCAGAGGCATCGAGAAGATGCAGATGAACTCGATCAACAAGCCAAAGATGACCACAGACCTGTTCTCCGACACCAACTCCAAAAAATCGGGACTGTCGAGAATGGGTCTGTAAAACACTTCGCCCAAAAACAGGAATGTCGTCGCAATGATGAACAAAACACCAACAATGGCCCCCGTGCGACGCTGATCCACGAGGTCATAGTCCATGATTTGCACCCTCTCGGAGGGCACCAAGATCAAGACCGCGCACCAACAACCAGACCGCCAGCGCCATTTCGTTGATCCAGATGGGCAGCGACAAAACAAGGTCCACACTGCCGCCGATTTCAATCCTGCCGAACAGGATCAACACGCACGACGCGAGCAGCATCAGACCGCCGATCCCTCCCCAGACGGACAGAACACGCGGCACAAGCCGGTATTTGAAAAGCAGCGGATAAAACAAAAGCGTGCCACAGCTGAAAACGATCAGAACCAGCAGAAAAACAGCGTCGTGATAGGCAAACGCCCATCCGGAGTCCGGCACCAAAAGCACCATTAGCCCAGCCGCCGCCGCCACGCCCAAAGCGCCTTCAACAAGACGCATCCCCAGATATCCAGTCGCGGCCAGCTCGGAGAAATGTCGAAGCACAGGATAGAGAGCAAGCGCGATCCCCGCGCTCGCCAGACCGTTCATGATCTCAAAAACCACGGCCAGAGACAGCAGGTTGACCTGCGCCGGAGTGAACGCAACCGCCGCGTTCGAGACCCCATCGAGAAGGATCTGACCCGCCATCGTTGAGGCCGTCGCGGTGATGAACAAGACGGCAGCAATCACGGCTGCGCGCCTCGCAAGGCGCTCAATCGCATAGGGCGGGATAGTTCCGGTGCTCACGGCAATCGTAACGCCGGAGCTCATAACGCACGCCCCTGCAACGCCTGCCGCTCATCCGGGCGGGACCGCGGCCCATCGCGCGCTTTCAGCGTCTCAATCATATCGACCACAGGTTGAATGCTGGTCTTGTCCATGAAATCAAAACCCTGCATTTCCTCACGGCCCGCCTTGCGATCCGGATTGAACAGACCGGCGATGATAAGCAAGATCCGCTCAAACCACGTCAGCGTTTTCGGCACCTGCCGCCCAAAAAGCGCAAAATGATCAGCTCCGTCGATAAGCTCACGCGGCAGACTGGTTGCTATCCATCTGTCCAGTTTGGGACCGGCAGGTGCGCCGGAGACGGTGAACAGAACCACGGGTTTGCCGTGCAATTCCGCCAGATGCCGCCGTATCCACGCCTCTCCCAGAACCCGGTGGAAATAAATCGGACAGCCAATGACGATGAAATCCAGCGCCTCAATCGACCCGTGGCCGTGATTGATATCAAAGACGGGAAGTCCGGTCGCATCACCGATCCAGCCCGCATAGTCACCCGTGCTGCCGTATTTCGTCGTATAGAATATCGCGCCTTCCATCCGGCTCCCTCCACTGCCACCACGGGCAGTTGAAGAGTACCTTAAGAAGCCAAATCACGGCACGATTGAT
>JABDQU010000282.1 GCA_013042105.1 Boseongicola sp. | reverse complement strand
TGACCGGAGCAAGGTCGACCCTGGCGGGCAATCAGCAGTTACTCAAACACTTACCCCTACCCGGGCAGGCGTGAACATTCTTACACAATGTTCTCGCCTGCATCCGTTCGGGTACTCGACTAACCGTCGCACTCTTTACACACACAAGAAAATAGAACTCGTTACGCTTTCGAACACAACAACACGTGCTCGATGTAGGTAAGATGCCTGAAGTGGCGATTCCCCTCAATTCCTTAAAATTTTAACTTGGTGATAGAATTTATCATACGTGATGGGGTGATAAATCATACAGCAAGCCTGCCTCTGCATTGACCGCGCTTCTGCCGATCCCCGAGGAAAAGGCGTTAAGACGCGGCGGACGAGGCCAGCTCTATCGCGCGGGACAAGGCCTGCTCGGGGCAGGGCAGGGCGAGGTCGGTGCTGCAGACCTGTCGTCTGCCGGGGCCAACCTGAAAAAGCCCCGAGTAGAAAAACCCGCCTTCGACCTTGGTGGCGCAGGGCACCCAGCGCCCGCCGGGGCCTTCCACGATCTTGCCGACGCGGACATTCACCGAGCCGGGGGGAGGGCTGGAAACAGTGACGGACGCATCGAAGATATTGGCAAGAGACATGGCAGATCCTTTCGTTCTGCCTTTTTTCCAGAGCAATCTGTCCAAATCATGTCAGCCTGTGGAATTGCTTCCCAGGCATTTTAGGGAATGCCCTTACGATGCTTGAAACTCTCGCGCCGAGAAGGACGATAATTGATATAAATCAATGGTTTAAATGGTTGTCGTTGGGATTTATCGGGTGAGCTCGAATTTCTCGGAATTGCTACAATTCTGCCTTCTTATTTGCGCGGTCGAATGCCAGAAGGTGGGTTAGTCGCGTACGATTTCCCAAGTTCAACAGCCAAGACTTTAGGAGTCGATTTGTACCAGACCAAGAGTACCAGCGGCGTCACCGTTGCCATGCTGCGCGCGTTTGTGTGCATGAGTCGGAACCTGAACCTGTCCAAGACATGTCAGGAGCTTGGTGCGACACGTCAGACCGTGCGACGTCACATTACGGATCTGGAACGCATCAAGGGCGAGCCTTTGTTTGAGGTGACGGATCGGCAATACCATCTGACACCCTTCGGGCAGGCCTCACTTGATGGGGCGAAGTCTTTGTTGCTGCATCTGGATACGTGGTCGGGCCAGTCTTCGCTGACGAAGAATTTCACGGACGGTTTGGAGTCCAGTCGATTTGTCGATGCGGATGGTCGCGAGTTTTTCTCGCAGCAACATCCGGTGTCGAAGGTGGCTTTGGGTGGGTTGCCGCTTTTGAAGAAAGCGTTCGTTGCGTGGGGCAATGCCGAAACCCGGATTGAGCATGAGGCGATGGAGGTCATTCGGCCCTATTCTGTGCTGTATCGCAAGGGTCCGGCGGGCTGGGTGTTTGTGGATATCGGGACCGAATCTGCCTACGCGAAGTGGTTCGGCTGGGCCTGGTCGCGCAGTGCGATCGGCAAGCTTATGAATGAAGACAACGTGGGCGACGAATTCAACGAGTTCATCGCGGGTGCTTATTCGCGGATTTATGATGAAGGCGGCGTGCGTCTGGATCACCTGTTTGCCTATTTGCCGAAAGATGGGGGCGATCCGGTGCCGGTGACGTTCCAGCGCATGTTGCTGGGCTGCGTGTTCCCCGATGGCACGCCGGGCCTCAGCGTTCTTGCGGTCATTACCAATCAGGTTGAGATCAATGCGCTGAATGAACAGCACCAGACGGACATTCCCAAGGACCTGATAATGGATTCCCCACCGGGTCTTGCGGCCTGAGTGGCGATATGGTCACAGGCCTTGGGCCAACTGACCTAAATCTCGGAAATTGCGGCAAAAATCGTACTCAATTGTGGCGCTTTGATGGTAACTTCACCCCAACGGCTCGGGATGGCCGGATGTGGGGTAAGAAATGTCGGTGCGAAATCTCGTAGACATGGTCATGAATGTTTCGGGCATCATTAAAGAGCTCGAGCAAACGGGTATGCGCGTCGTGATCGGCGACGATTTCTCCGAGTATCGCGTCTATCGGAATTCACAGACGAACCGTAATCCGATGTATCCAATGTTCGATGTCGCAAGTTCCTACATCGATAATACCAATGGCTTCTGGATTTGCGGCTTCAATGAAGCTGATGAGTTGATTCACACGCAGGCTGCGCGCTTGCTAGATCTGTCGGGCGTGTCGCTTGCGCAGCATCTGAATGTGCATCGGCACAAGTATATCACGCCATATTCGACCCCCGATCTTGATCTGACCTTTTATCAGGGCCCTGACAGTCTTCGCACGATCACCGGCAAGGTCTGCTATCACGGCGAATTCTGGCTGCCTGCGCGTGGTCTTGGCGGACCGCGAAGTCAGGGAGTGACACCGCTTTTGTCGCGTATCCTTTTTGAAGTGATGCACAGCCAATGGGACCCGAACTACATCTTTGCCTTTGTGCCAAAGCAACTGGCCGAGAAGGGTGCTCACCTGCGATATGGGTATCGTCATTGCGAGCCGGGGCGTTGGATCGGACCGGATCAGCAGGTGACGGAAGAAGACTATTTGATCTGGATGAATTCCAGCGACATCACCAATGCGCTTTCTCAGACACCACAGTCTCTAAAATCGGGCGCAAAAGTCTCTTCTATCAGGACGCAATTGACATCGATTGCTTCAAAGGGTTGATGTGGTCGCATTAGATCGTCGTCCAGTCACTCATTCATAATACGCCACCGTATGACAGACATGAAAATCGCAGACTCATTGTCTGTGCCAAATCGTAGAGTGATCGTTGGATCAATCGCTGCAAGCATAGCGTTTGTGATGGAACTTACTTTGGTTCCGCTTCTTTTGCCGGGTATTCAGGAGCAGTTTGCGCTTTCGATTGGCCAGCTTGCGTGGGTTTTCAACTCGTACGGTATTTCCGTTGCCGTCGGCGTGTTGTTGGGTGGATTGTTGGGCGACGTCTATAAAGCGACGCGGGTCTTTGCGGCCGGTGTCATATGCTTTGCGACCGGCGCAGCAATTGTCGCCTTTGCAGGCAGTTATGAGCTTATGATTGTGGGGCGCGTATTGCAGGGCTTTGGCGGCGGCGTATTCTCGCCGTTGATCCCATTGCTGTTGACGCGATCCTCGCCTCATCGGCCCGGAAAAGTGCTGATCATCTGGGGAAGTCTGGCGGGCTATGTTGCGGCGTTTGCCCCTTTCTTTTACGGGAACACTCTGGCTGAGAACGGGTGGACCTATGCTTTTGTCATCATCGGGATTGTATCCCTGATTGCATTGGCAATCGTCTGGTCAGCGCGCCTGAATGACCGGCCACCTTCGTTTGACCGATCGCTGTCGAGCTATGCCGAGCTGCTGAAATCGGGACGTCTTTGGGTGATGCTGGTCTATGTATTTTGCACCTATGGCGCGATCACGTATTTTCTCTTCCGCCTGCCGCTTTGGTTGGCTGAAAGCGGGTTTCAGGTTGCCAGCATCGGTTTCACACTGTCCGTCATGTGGCTGAGCTTCTCATTCGTCAGCACATTGCTGAGGAATTTGGTGGATGAGCCGCACGTCCGGATGATTTTGATGGCTGCTCCGGTGCTGATCGCGGCCGGTTTCCCGATTGCGTATATTTACCCGGAATTCGCCGGTCTGATCGTATCGTCCATACTGGTGGGGTCCGGTCTGGCCTGCAGCAACGCGCCATCTACCCAATTGATTCTGAAGTTTGCACCAAGGGGTATGGGGGCTGCGTCGGCGAGTCTGGATATCACATGTGCCCGATTGGGCGGGGTGGTCACCGTCGCCTTGATGGCGCAATCCATGCTTGCTTATTCGTTTATCACAATCGCGGCGATGTCACTTGTTGCCTTTGCCTGCGCCCTTGTGGCGGCAAAACGATTCGGCTGACAGAGCCGCTCAACGAAGCTTTTCAGGTTACTTTGAGAAATCGCAGCGGGACGTGATCACGTTGTGCTTCGTGATGTCGTCGAGCCAAACCTCGTAGTCCGACTTTTCAGGGCGCGCCTCGCGGAGGTTTGCCAAAAGTGAGTAAACAAAAGAAAACACCAGCGCTCCAAGACCTATTCCAAGAAAAAAAACCATTACTACACTCGTACTAGTTACAAAAACACGCGCCACATGGCGCCTTTACACTTACAACTTCCGGATCGGAAGGACGCGAACTCTCCCACCAATAAGTTCGCGTCCGAATCCGTTCCAGCCCTCATTACTCACACACACACTCGTTAACGAACCGGATACTTTTACACTCGTCACACACATCGAACACACCAACACTCGTCCGATGAATACAACTTGCCTGAAGAGGTGATTCCTCTCAATTCTCTAAATTTTTAACTTGATAGGGTGATTCTCTAACCAATGATGGGTGATTTATCACCCATTCAAACCGGACATTGACGACCGGCTTTTTAGGCGGGAAGGCAGGCTTGGGACGCAGGATACGTCAGGCCGCCAACCCTTTCGCGCCGATGTTCAGGAACTTTTTGCGGCGTTCGCGGCGGACGTCATCACGTGACAGCGTTGCCAGTTTTGCGACCATATCTTCGAGGCACTCGCCAACGGCTTTGATCGTGGCGGCAGGATCGCGCTGGGCACCACCCATCGGTTCGGCGATGATGCGGTCGATGACACCAAGTTTGTGAAGGTCTTGCGCGGTGAGGCGCAGGGCTTCGGCCGCCTCGCGCATTTTCTCGGCGTCTTTCCACAGGATCGAGGCGCAGCCCTCGGGAGAGATCACCGAGTAGACCGAGTGCTCCAGCATCGCGACGCGGTTGGCGCTGGCGAAAGCCACGGCCCCGCCCGAGCCGCCTTCGCCGATGATAACACTGACCAGAGGCACGCCCAGTTGCAGGCATTTTTCGGTTGAACGCGCGATCGCTTCGGACTGTCCACGTTCTTCGGCGCCTTTGCCGGGATATGCGCCAGGCGTGTCGACAAGGGTCACGACCGGCACATTGAAGCGGTCGGCGAGGTCCATGAGGCGGATCGCTTTGCGGTAGCCTTCGGGGCGGGCCATGCCGAAGTTGCGTTCGATGCGGGAGGTGGTGTCGTTGCCTTTTTCGTGACCGATCACCATCACAGGGCGTCCATCAAGACGTGCCAGTCCGCCCATGACCGAGTGGTCATCGGCGAAATTACGGTCTCCGGCGAGGGGGGTGTATTCGGTGAAGAGCGCTTCGATGTAGTCTTTGCAGTGGGGGCGGTTGGGGTGTCGTGCGACCTGGCATTTGCGCCACGGGGTAAGGTCTTTGTAGAGGTCCTTGAGAAGTTGCTCGGCCTTCTTGTCGAGCGCTTTCGCTTCTTTCTCGACGTCCATCTCGTCATTGGCGCGGCCCATCGCGCGCAGTTCTTCGGCTTTGCCTTCGATCTCGGCGAGAGGTTTTTCGAATTCCAGATAATTCTGCATGCCCGGACCTTTTCGTTTTTTTCTATATGACGATGCGCTGTGCGAAGGGCAAGGGTTAGGCGTTGAAGGGGGCTCTGCCCCGCCCGCCCATGGCGGACTCCCCGGGATTTTTAGACCCAAAGAATAGGGTTCAGGCTGGTTTCGTGGCGGTCAGAAGGTTGATTGCGGCGGGGATTGCGCAGGTGCCGTCTGGCCGTTCAAACCGGGCGAATTCTGCCGCAATGTCATTCTCGATGGCTTGTTGGGCTTTCTCGTCTGCTTCGAAGTGATTGATCACGCGCTTGGCGGCGCCGATGCGGCAGCAGAGGCTTGCGAAGCCTGTTGCGCCGTCAGTGTGGCGAAGGTGAATGGTTTCGACGCGTCCCTCGACGTTGTCAAAGCCGCCATTTGTGAGATGGTCGCAGGCCAGTTCGATATCGGCAAGACCCATCGGGCCGGGTTGGTTCGGTTCGATTTTCGGTGGTTGGCCGAGGTGGGCGACGGCGTGCTTCGTGGGGATGCGCCAGAAGGGATTGTCCTGCGGCGGGGCCCATGCTGCGAAGACGATGCGGCCGCCGGGCTTCAAGGCGCGGGCGATATTGGCGAAGGCGGCGGCTGGGTCGGCGAAGAACATGACGCCGAAGCGCGAGATCGCAAGATCGTAGTCGGCGGCGGGCCAGTCGGCGGTTTGGGTGTCGGCGAGAAACGTGTCCATATGGTCGATCGTGCGCCCGCGCATGTCGGCGCAATCGAGCAGAGGTTTGGAGATGTCGGTTGCCAGAACGTGACCAGAGGGGCCGACCGCCTCGGCGGCAAGAAGCGAGAGCGCGCCGGCTCCGGAGCCTATGTCGAGAATGCGTTGGCCGGGTCCGGGTTGGGCGTGGTGCAGGACGAGGTCCGCTACCTCTGCCATTTGACGATCCATTTCCTCTTGATTGGCCACCCAGCTTTGTCCCGAGGGCCCGGACCAGAAGTCGCGTTCAGTTGCGTTGGGGGTGTCGGTCATGGGGTCTCCGATTGTTTGGTTAACGCAACCATACACGCGCATAGGGTGCGAGGGCGATGTTTCCGTCGTTCAGCGCAACGGGTTTGTCAGACAGCGCATCGTGCAGGTCGCGCACGCCTTGGTTCAGCGCCCATTCGCCGGGCACGGAAGTCCAGTTTTCAGTGAAATTGAACAGGCAGACGAGCGCGCCGGTCGGGGCTTCGTGGACCAATGCGAAGAGGCCGCGTTCGGGTGTGTCAATAATATGCGTCGGATGGCCAGCGTGGAGTTCCGGCGTTTCCCGGCGGCGGGTCATAATCGCGCGAACACCTTGAAAGACGAGGGCTTCTGGGCTTGTGGCGTCTTCCTGTCTGGCGGCATCCACGGCGGCCCAGTCCATTTTGGGGCGGTGAATCCATCGGCTGTCGTGAGCTTTTTCGGGATCGCCCAGATAGCTTTCTTCGTTCAGCATGGCGATTTCGTCGCCCATGTAGATCAGCGGGATGCCCCCGTAGGCAGCAATGAGGGCGTGGCCGAGGAGAATGCGATCAACACCGCGCTGGATCGCGACCGGGTCGCCGCTTTCCAGTGCTGTTTCCAGTCCCGCAAGCGAGGCACAGCTGCCGGACATCCGGCTGTCGCCGGTTTCTTCATTTACGCCGAAAAGCGTTCCGCGCGCGAAACTGCCGGGGAAGTCCCCGGTGTAAAAATCGCGCAGGAAGGCGCGGTGGCCGTGTCCCGTTGCGCCGACGGCAGTTGCGTCCTCGTCGGTGATGGCCCAGCCGATATCGTCGTGACAGCGGATGTAGGTCGCGTAGGTGGCGTTGCGCAGAACGGTCGGGAAGTGGGTGCGCAGCACATGGGTCATGAGCCCCGTGTCGCGGGTTGCCAGAGCAGACCAGAATTGCACCATAAGAGAGTTGTGGTAGGCGAGATTGCCTTCCTTGCCGTCATGCACGCCGCGCCCGAGGTAAGGGAGCATTTCCTCGGGGCCGACGATGGCCTCTTCAAGGTGAATGACAGCCGGGCAGGCGATGCGGCAGACGGCACGCAGGGCCTGCAGGATCATGTGGACCTCGGGTTCGGACTGACACCGTGTGCCCATGCGTTTCCACATGAAGGCTACAGCATCCAGTCGCAGCACATCGACACCCTTATTGGCGAGGTAAAGCATGACCTCGGCGATTTCGAGAAAGACATCCGGGTTGGCCCAGTTCAGGTCCCATTGGTGGGTGTTGAAGGTGGTCCAGACCCACTTTTGCAGGGTTTCGTCAAAGGTATAGTTGCCGGGGGCGTGTTCGGGGAAAACCTCGGTCAGGGTCTTCTCATATTGGTCGGGGAGGGTGCGGTCCTCAAAGATATGAAAGTAGGCTTGTTTGTCAGGGTCGCCCTTTCGGGCGGCTTCGGCCCACGCGTGTTCGCGCGCGGTGTGGTTCAGGACAAGGTCGATGCAAAGCGACATGCCGCGTGCACGCAGGGCGGCGGCGACGCGTTCGAAGTCATCCATTGTGCCGTATTTCGGATTGATGGCGCGGTAATCCATGACGGAATAGCCGCCGTCGCTATCGCCGGGGCGGGGTTTCAGGCAGGGCATGAGGTGCACGTAAGTGACGCCCATTTCCTCAAGGTAGTCGAGTTTTCCGAGAACGCCGTTCAGATCGCCGGCAAACTGGTCGATGTAAAAGACATAGCCGATCATGTCGGGGCGCTGGAACCAGTCGGGTTCCAGATCGCGCTTCATGTCGAGCCATTTCAGGTCGTCCGGGCGATCCTTCCACGCATTGAGCATGGCGGTCTCAAGCCGGGCGCGCACGTCCGTATAGCTTGGATGGCGGCCATAGAGCGCTTCGAACATGTCAAAAAGATCGCGGCGCGAGCGTTCGAGGCGCAGCTTGAACAGGGTTTGGTTGTGATCGGTCGGGGTCATGTGGGCAACTGGTTGGATGTGTTCTGGACTTCGGTATCTCAGGGCAGGTGGCGTGTCCAACGCGATCGGGGCCAAATAGGTTTGATCGGCGTCAATCCAATGTTGGGTCGGATCGGTAGAATTTGTGCCAGAGGCGTTTTGAAGGGCGGTGACTGCCTTGAATGGAAGGTTGCGAAGAATGACAAAAGCTGACTGCCGCGCCATTTTTGGGGTGGGTGTGGGGTCAATGGCCGTCTTTATGGCCGGAATGGTGGTTGCTTCAGAGCGCGTGGCCTGCGCGCGGCCATCGTTTTCGGTTGAGGCCGACACGCCCGTCATATCGGGAATGGTGTGCGACCTTGTGGATCGCGCTGTGCCATTTCTTGAGGCGTGTCATCTTGAGGTGCGCATGCCAGTTCATATTGTGGTTTCGGATGATCTTGGGGGCGTTCCGGATGGATGTCTTGGGTACTTCGAGTGTGATCGGAGCGAGATCAGGATTCGGACTGTTGAAGGAATGGCGCGGGCGGTTTCTGATGCGAGTATGTTCTCGACAATCGACAAGGCTCCGTATTTCGAAAGTGTTGTGGTTCACGAAATGGCGCATGCACTGTTTGAGCAATCGGCGTGTGAGCGGACAAAATGTGCGGAAAATCATGAATACGTGGCGCATGCGATGCAAATGGCGTGGTTGCCGGTTGCAGACCGGGAGCGGCTGGTTGCGACCTTTCCGGTTGAATACCCCATTGATCCGCTTCGGTTGAACGCCTTTATGGTGGCGCTTGCGCCCGACCGCTACGCGGCGACGGTTTGGCAGCACTTTTCGCTGCCAGAGAACGGATGTGCGGTTGTCGGGCGGCTTTTGGCTGGCGAACAGTCGCTTCAGTTGATGCCGGAGTGATTGGGGGCGGTTTGCCGTTGATCTGCAGTTTTTCGCGGAACTTATTCAAATGTGGTGTGAAGCGCGTCCGGGGACTAGGTTTGTCGTCATTGATTTGAGGACATTTGAGCATGGCATCGCCGCAGAAGAATATCGTGATCTGTCTGGATGGGACCGGAAACCAGATTGAGGAGAACCTGTCCAATGTGCTGAAGCTGTATCGTGCGGTCAGCAAGACGGACACGCAGATTGTGTATTATGATCAGGGTGTTGGGACGCTCCGGCGGGCGCTGGGCTGGGGGTGGTTAAAGCAGAAGGTGCGGCTCATTCTGGGCATGGCTTTTGGCTATGGACTCGATGGGAATGTGCTGCGGGCCTACGAGTTTCTTGTGCGCTATTATGAAGAACGCGGGCCAAAGAGAGCGCCGGTTCGGGACCGGATTTATATTTTTGGCTTTAGTCGTGGGGCCTACACGGCCCGTGTTTTGGCGGGCTTGATTTATGAGATCGGCATTCTGAAGCCGGAACAACTGCATTTGGCGCCTGCTGCGCTGATGGCTTACAAGCAAACGATTGAGGGGCGCAGGGCCCGCGACGCCGGGGACAAGAACGCTTACGAGGGCGAAGGGGCGAACTTCCGGCGTGTCGCGCAGCCGATCAACGGGTCGGTCCAGTTTCTTGGGCTTTTTGACACGGTAAGCTCGGTCTTCATGCCAAATCCGAACGGATTTTTGCCGCCATTTGTGCGCGCGCGGAACTTGCACACGCGAAACAATCCCGCGGTGGAGGTGTTTCGGCATGCTGTGTCCGTGGACGAGCGGCGGCGGATGTATCGGGCTGAACCGTGGGACGACGGGCAGTTCTTTCAGCCAAGTCCTTATGCGACGGACCCCGACCCGCAGGACGCGGAGGGCCGGTGGTTTGCGGGCTTTCACAGTGATGTGGGCGGCGGATATGAGCGGCGACACAGCGGGGCATCGCAGTATCCCTTGATCTGGATGCTGGACGCGGCGCGCGCGGCCGGGCTGGAGGCTCCGGATCGGATGGTCAATTATCTGACGGGTATCACCGCTTATTCTTCGACGACCACCTATCTTTATCCGCAGCCTTCCCTGACCGCGAAGCTGCATCATTCGGGTGGTGGGCTTTGGGCATTGCTTGAGATCATTCCAAAGCGGGTGCATCCCCGGATGTGGCCCGAACGGAAAAGCATTCTGGGCTATTATCTGCCTTTGTTTGAGCCGAGATTGATTGCCGGACGGGGCGTTGTGGATAGGTCGGTTTATGATCGGATTGCCGAGAAGCGTGGATACAAACCCGAAAACGTGCCTGATGCGCCGCCGACGAGTCGGGTGAATTAGCTTTTGCTTGACCAAAGAACCCTTGCAGAACCGCGAAGGCGGGCGTATATGCCTTTTCAACAGCGGTGCATCGGCTTCCACCCCCGACGCTCCACCGGAAATTTTCACGGGCCGCGCGCCCGTTTTTTTGTGCCTGAAAGAATTTTGTGCCTGAAAGAATAATGTCTGAACTGATCGCGAAAACTTCGATGGATCGCCGGATGGCGGAAATCATCACTCCTGTTATCGAGGACATGGGGTTTGAGTTGGTGCGCGTGCGTCTGATGGGCGGCGAGACGAAGACGCTGCAGATCATGGCCGACAAGCCCGAGGGCGGGATTGAAGTTGACGATTGCGCAAAGATTTCGACGGCAGTCAGCGCGACGCTCGATGTCGAGGATCCGCTTGAGGATGCGTATACTTTGGAGGTGTCTTCGCCCGGTATCGATCGCCCGTTAACGCGTCTTAAGGATTTCGATGCGTGGGATGGCTATGAAGTGAAGCTTGAGACAACCGAGATGATTGACGGGCGTCGGCGCTTCAAAGGTGCGCTTCAGGGCACGGAAGACGGCGATGTCCTGATCGAGATTGAGGTGCACGGCAAGCCCGAGACGATCGGTTTGAAATACGAGTGGTTGTCGGACGCCAAACTGGTGCTGACCGACGATCTGATCCGCGATGTATTGCGGGCCCGTAAGGACGCGGGCGACGTGGACGAAAAACAATTCGACGAAATACAGACCATCATTGATGGCGACGAGGAGACCTGAGAATGGCCATTACTTCCGCTAACCAGCTTGAACTTCTGCAAACGGCCGAGGCCGTTGCGCGCGAGAAGATGATCGACCCCGGTCTTGTGATCGAAGCGATGGAAGAAAGCCTCGCCCGTGCGGCGAAGTCGCGTTACGGCGCCGAGATGGACATTCGTGTCTCTATCGACCGCAAGACGGGTAAGGCCACGTTCACGCGCGTGCGCACGGTGATTGATCCCGAAGAGGAAGAGCTTGAGAACTATCAGGCGCAACTGACTGTCGAGCAGGCCAAGCAGTATCTGGACGACCCGAAAATTGGCGACACAATTGTGGACGAAGTCCCGCCCGTTGAAATGGGCCGGATTGCGGCGCAATCGGCCAAGCAGGTGATCTTGCAGAAGGTCCGTGAAGCCGAACGGGATCGTCAGTACGAAGAATTCAAGGATCGCGCGGGCACGATCATCAACGGTCAGGTCAAGCGCGAAGAGTATGGCAACGTTATTGTGGACGTGGGTCGGGGCGAGGCTGTTCTGCGTCGCAACGAGAAGATCGGCCGCGAGAGCTATCGCCCGAACGATCGTATCCGTTGCTACATCAAGGATGTGCGCCGCGAAGTGCGCGGGCCGCAGATTTTCCTGTCACGCACCGCGCCCGAGTTCATGGCCGAGTTGTTCAAGATGGAAGTGCCTGAGATTTACGACGGCATCATCGAGATCAAGGCTGTTGCCCGTGATCCCGGAAGCCGCGCGAAGATTGCCGTGATTTCTTATGACAACTCGATTGATCCTGTTGGTGCCTGTGTTGGTATGCGTGGTTCGCGTGTGCAGGCCGTTGTGAACGAGCTTCAGGGCGAGAAGATCGACATCATTCCCTGGAATGAAGATGCGCCGACCTTCCTTGTGAACGCGTTGCAGCCTGCTGAGGTGTCCAAAGTTGTTCTGGACGAAGAAGCTGGCAAGATCGAAGTTGTCGTGCCGGAAGAGCAGCTCAGTCTTGCGATCGGCCGTCGGGGTCAAAACGTGCGTCTCGCCTCACAGCTGACACACCTCGACATCGACATCATGACGGAAGAAGAAGAATCAGCGCGTCGTCAGGCCGAGTTCGAGCTGCGCACCAAGCTGTTCATGGATACGCTCGATCTGGACGAATTCTTTGCACAGCTTCTGGTGTCCGAGGGCTTCACGAACCTTGAAGAGGTTGCATACGTCGAAGCCGAGGAGCTTTTGGTTATCGACGGCGTAGACGAGGACACAGCGAGCGAGCTTCAGGCCCGTGCGCGTGATTATCTTGAAGCCGAAAACAAGAAAGCGCTTGAGAATGCGCGTGAGCTTGGCGCCGAGGACAGCCTTATTGAATTCGAAGGCCTCACACCCCAAATGGTGGAAGCCCTTGCACAAGACGACGTCA
>JABDQU010000404.1 GCA_013042105.1 Boseongicola sp. | reverse complement strand
ATCATCGCCGATATCGGCAAGGGCGACCACGTCCACACCCACAATTGCAAAACGAAACGCTGGTAAGGATCAGACAGATGTCCAATTTATCCAATATGACGATCCACGGGTACCGCCGCGAAAACGGGCGGGTTGGCGTGCGCAACCACGTTATCATCCTGCCTGTCGACGATATCTCGAACGCCGCCTGTGAGGCGGTTGCCAACAACGTCAAAGGCACCATGGCGATCCCGCATGCTTATGGCCGCCTGCAGTTCGGTGAAGACCTCGAAGTGCATTTCCGTACGATCATCGGCACGGGCGCAAACCCGAACGTACATTCGGTGGTCGTGATCGGGATTGAGCCCGACTGGACCAAGCGCATCGCCGACGGCATCCGCGCGACCGGCAAAGAAGTGGCCGAGTTCTCGATTGAGCAAAAGGGTGACTTTGAGACGATCCGCGCGGCCTCATGGGCGGCGAAGGATTTTGTTCACAAGGCAACCGAGGTTCAGCGCGAAGAATGCTCGATCAACGAGCTTTGGGTGTCGACCAAATGCGGCGAGAGCGACACGACAACCGGTCTCGGGTCCTGCCCGACGGTTGGCAACATGTATGACAAGTTGCTGCCAGAAGGCATCACGGGCTTTTTCGGTGAGACATCCGAGATCACCGGTGCCGAACACATTTGTCAAAAGCGCGCGATCAACGAAGAGGTTGGCGAGCGTTGGTACAAAATGTGGAAGGCTTATCAGGACGACGTGATTTTCGCTCACCAGACCGATGACCTTTCCGATAGCCAGCCGACAAAGGGCAACATTCTGGGTGGTCTGACGACCATCGAGGAAAAAGCTCTGGGCAACCTTGAGAAGATTGGCCGGACCTCGCAGTTCATCGACATTCTCGAGCCGGCAGAAGCCCCGGCTTCGGGCAACGGTCTCTACTTCATGGACTCGTCGTCTGCGGCTGCGGAATGTGTGACGTTGATGGCCGCCGGTGGCGCCGTCATCCACACCTTCCCGACAGGGCAGGGCAACGTGGTCGGCAACCCGATCGTGCCTGTGATCAAGATCACCGCAAACCCGCGCACAGTGCGCACCATGGGCGAGCACGTGGACGTTGACGTCTCGGGCATCCTGCGTCGCGAGCAAACCATCGACGAAGCAGGCGACGCGCTGATCGAAATGATCCGCCGCACGGCCAACGGTCGCAACACTGCGGCCGAAGCACTGGGTCACCGCGAGTTTTCGATGACCAAACTGTATCGAAGCGCCTAAGCGTTTTGGACGTGCGGCCCGGTCTGTCCGGGCCGCACGTATTAACTAAGGTAAACGACAATGAGCGAGACAACCCGGATCAGCATCGCTGATGCGACAGACCTGATTTCCGATGCGCTGATGGCGTCGGGGGCTAGCGAGGCACAGGCGCGCCCGACGGCGATCGCGCTGGTGTCTGCCGAAGCCGAGGGTCAGGTCGGGCATGGGTTCTCGCGCCTGGAAGACTATGCGGCTCAGGTGCGGTCTGGAAAGATCAACCGGGACGCGGAAATTACGGTTAACGCTCTGCGCCCGGCGTCAATCTTGACTAACGCCGATTGTGGGTTCGCCTATCCGGCGATTGACACGGCGATTTCGGAACTCGTGCCTGTCGCAAAAGAAATGGGTATTGCCATTGCGGCCGTAGGGAACTCGCACCACTGCGGCGCGCTTTCGTTGCAGGTGGAAAAGCTTGCGAATGCGGGGCTGATCGGGCTGATGTTCACAAATGCGCCCAAGGCGATTGCGCCCTGGGGGTCGAACCAGCCGCTGTTTGGCACCAACCCGATTGCCTTCGGCGTGCCGCGCGCAAAGGTTAACCCGCTGGTCATAGATCTTTCGCTGTCCAAGGTCGCGCGCGGGAAGGTCATGAACGCCAAAAAGCAGGGCAAACCCATTCCCGAGGGCTGGGCATTAGATGCGGATGGTCACCCCACGACCGACGCCGAGGCCGCGCTTCAGGGCACCATGTTGCCGATTGGCGATGCCAAGGGGGCGGCACTTGCGCTTATGGTTGAAATCCTTGCAGCGCCATTGACGGGCAGCGCATTCAGTTACGAGGCGGGCTCTTTTTTCACCGCTGACGGCGTGCGCCCGCGTGTCGGTCAGACACTCATTGCGATCCGACCAAACTCGGATGGAACTGGCTTTTCGGACCGCCTCGAAGAGTTGTTGACCTCCATCACGGCGCTTGACGGCGCGCGTCTGCCGGGAACCCGGCGTCTGGCCGCAACTGCCGCGTCCAAGGCGGACGGTCTGAACGTTTCTGCGCGCTATATCGAGATCGCTCGCGCGTTGGCGTCTGGTTTGAAAACATAGACTTAACCCCGTGTGCGCTTCGCACGCGGCACCAAGGAGGCATAAGCCATGCACAAGAAAATCCTGATCCCCGTCGCCCTTGATCACGCGCC
>JABDQU010000401.1 GCA_013042105.1 Boseongicola sp. | reverse complement strand
ACGGCGCGAACCTTGCCGAAGCAGAGCGGATCATCCGCGATACAATTCTTGGCGATACACGGTCGTTGAGTGATCCCGAGCCATTCATTCAAGTGAACAACCTCGGTGATTTCTCGGTCGATTTCCTGGTGCGCGTTTGGGTGCCTGCGGCAGAATATTTCCAGTATCAGGCGGATATGAAACGCCGCGTCAAAGAAGCTCTGGACGCTGGTGGCGTCGAGATTCCATTCCCGACACGCACTGTTTTGAACGTTAGCGAGTAAGCCTCAAACCATCTCGAGGAGTGTTTCACCAGCGGTCATTTCGCAGGTGCTGCGGCTTTCTTCGATCTGAAGCACTTCGACCACTCCGTCGTTTACGATCATGGCGCAGCGCGCGATCCGCTGGATATAGCCGACGGCGGGTGCGTCGAATGTCATACCAATGGATTTGCCAAACGCACTGGACCAATCCGACAGCATTGTGATGCCCGCAGCGGTTGCACCTGTTGTTTCGCCCCAGTGCGACATTACGAAGACGTCGTTCACGGCAACACATATGATTTCGTCGATGCCCTTTTCGAGAAAGGCGTCATGTGTGCGGATGAAGCTGGGAAGATGCGCCATTGTGCAAGTCGAGGTATAGGCGCCGGGTAGACCGAAGATCACGACGCGCTTGCCGGCGATGTGCTTGGCGATGTCGATTTCCTCGGGGCCGTTGTCGCCCATGTGAAGAAGAGTTGATGGCTGAATACTGTCGCCGACGGTGATAGGCATTGCAGGAGTGCTCCGGGTGGCTAGTAAGGTTACTAGGGGATTTAACGTCTTGGCGGGATTTGACCAGAGGGCAAAGTAAATGAGCGGAATTGTGGTTGTTGGTGGCGGACAGGCTGGGGCGTCTGTGGTTGCGAAGTTGCGCGCGCTTGGGGCGGATATGCCGATCACCATGATCTGTGGCGAGAGCGTGCCGCCCTATCAGCGGCCACCTTTATCCAAGGCTTATCTGCTGGGGGATATGGCGGAGGAGCGGCTCTATCTGCGGCCCGAGGCTTGGTATGCCGACAACAACATTGAACTGCGGCTGGGATGCCCGGTGACTGAGATCGACACCGAGCGTAAGGCCGTCGATGTGGGTGGGGACTGGATTGAGTATGATCAGCTTGTCCTGACAACCGGGTCAGTTCCGAACCATTTGCCGGCGGCCATTGGCGGCGATCTTGAGGGAGTGTTCACGGTTCGGGGTCTGGCGGATGTGGATCGGATGGAGCCTCGCTTTCAGCACGGTGCGCGGGCTTTGGTGGTTGGTGGTGGCTATATCGGGCTGGAGGCGGCTGCAGTTGCCACGAAGCTGGGCGTGCATGTGACATTGATTGAAATGTCACCGCGCATTCTGGGGCGGGTTGCGTCGGCTGAGACGGCGGATGTGATCCGCGCGGAGCATGTGTCGCATGGCGTGGATATGCGCGAAGGCGTCGGGCTTGAGAAGCTTGTGGGCGAAGGCGGCCATGTCACGGGGGCGCTTTTGACAGATGGCACGATGCTGCATGTCGATTTCGTGATTTTGGGCATGGGCATTCGCCCTGACACACGGCTTGCCGAGACGGCGGGGATCGCGTGCGACAATGGGATTGCGGTGGATGCTTTTGGGCGAACTTCTGAGCCGGGGATATGGGCAGCAGGAGACTGTGCGAGCATTCCTTACGAGAACGGGCGACTTCGATTGGAATCCGTGCAGAACGCGATTGATCAGGCCGAGGTGGTGGCGTCGAATATTCTGGGCGCCGAGACGCCTTATGTTCCGATGCCGTGGTTCTGGTCGGATCAATATGATCTGAAGTTGCAGATTGCAGGTTTGAGCACGGGGTATGACCGCGTTGTGACGCGCAAGGTCGGGGATGCGCGGAGTTTCTGGTATTTTGCGGGGGACTTGTTGTTGGCCGTGGATGCGGTCAATGCGCCCCGTGATTACATGGTGGGCAAGCGTTTGATCGAGGCGGGTAAAAGTCCGTCGGCTGACGTTTTGGCGGACCCTGAGACCGACTTGAAATCGCTTCTCAGGCCGTGAGGATTATCGGCGGACGCATGCGGGGGCTTGGTTTGGCCTCGGTCGGGAAGGGCGATGCGGCGGCGCATTTGCGCCCCACTTCGGATCGCGTGCGGGAGTCCATATTTAATCTCTTGCTGAATGGTGGGTATGGCGATCCGGTTGATGGGGCGCGGGTGTTGGATTTGTTTGCCGGAACGGGGGCGCTGGGCCTTGAGGCGTTGAGCCGGGGAGCGCAAGCTTGTGTTTTCGTGGATTCCGGTCGCGTTGCTGGGCGGTTGTTGGCGGAGAACATCGAGCGGGCGCGGGTGGCAGACAGCGCGCGGGTTATTGCGCGGGATGCGCAGCGGCTTGGGCTGGCTTCGGAGGCGCCGGCGACGTTGGTGTTTTTAGACCCGCCTTATGGCAAGGGATTGGGGGCGCGGGCCTTGGGGGCGGTGGTTAAGGGTGGCTGGCTGGCGAGCGGTGCTCTTGTGGTTTGGGAAGAAGCGTCCGAGCAGGATGCGCCGGACGGGTTCGCGAAGTTGGACGCGCGCCGGTATGGCGAGACCTCGGTGACGATCCTTGAGTTTGACGGTTGAGACTGTCGTGATTTGGTGAAGTCGGGGTGCTCGGGTATGATGGGATCATGAGCGATGCGACATCATCTTTGTGGGACAATGTTCCGATGGTTGAGGCCAGAGAACGTGTGGCCCCGGCGCCGAAGACGAGCTGGCCCCTGATGGGGGACGTTTTGGCGTCCCGAGGGGGTGTGCCGGAGCATTTGATCCAATGGCGGCGCGCGATGGGCGAGGACGACCCGGAACCGAAGCTCTAGCTATTCGGCGGCGATCTGGTCGTCGGCTTTTTCCACTTTGACAGCGGCGAATTTGAACTCGGGGATCTTGCCGTAAGGGTCGATTGCCGGGTTGGTCAGAATATTGGCGGCGGCTTCGACAAAAGCGAATGGCACGAACACCATGTCTGGCGCGACCGCGCGGTCCGCGCGGGCCATAAGGGTGATTGTGCCTCTGCGGGTTGTCAGGCGGACGTGGCCGCCTGGTTCGACGTTCAGCTTGCGTAAAGTCGACGGGTGGAGCGAGCAGTTGGCTTCGGGCTCGACCGCGTCTAGCACTTTTGAGCGACGTGTCATGGAGCCTGTGTGCCAGTGTTCCAGCTGGCGTCCTGTCGTCAGAATCATCGGGTAGTCAGCGTCCGGTGTTTCATCTGGTGCGATGACGGAGGCAGGTGTAAAGCGCGCACGGCCTTCCGCGCGCGGGAAACCATCGCCGAAGACGATGGGTTGGCCGGGGTCAGTTGGGCTGAGGGATGGATAAGTGACGGCGTTCTCGTTTTCGAGCCGGTCCCATGTGATGTTGTTGAGCGAATTCATGTTGAGTTTCATCTCGGCGAAGACATCCGCTGGTGAGGCGTAGTCCCAGTTGAGGCCGCAGCGTTTGGCGAGGTCGACGGTGATTGCCCAGTCCTCGCGTGCGTCTCCGGGTGGTGCGACGGCGGGTCGGCCCATTTGCACTTGACGGTTGGTGTTCGTGACGGTGCCGGACTTTTCATAGAAGGCAGAAGCGGGCAGGATCACATCGGCGTAGTTTGCGGTTTC
>JABDQU010000394.1 GCA_013042105.1 Boseongicola sp. | reverse complement strand
CGCTTTGTCAGCCTTGCTGGCAGGATTGCCTGCGGGCACGGTGTCCGGTGCGCCAAAGGT
The DNA here is from genome assembly GCA_013042105.1 of Boseongicola sp. Taxonomy (GTDB): domain Bacteria; phylum Pseudomonadota; class Alphaproteobacteria; order Rhodobacterales; family Rhodobacteraceae; genus Boseongicola. The sequence goes on along the minus strand of JABDQU010000394.1, from coordinate 6,712 downwards.
GCGCGCGATGGAGATCATCGACGAGCTGGAGCCGGAAAAGCGCGGTGTTTATGGCGGCGGTGTCGGGTATTTCTCGGCCGGGGGCGATATGGATATGTGTATCGCTTTGCGCACGGCTGTGCTGAAAGACGAGACTTTGTATGTGCAGGCGGGCGGCGGTGTCGTTTGGGACAGCGACCCGGAGGCCGAATACGAAGAAACCGTCAACAAGAGCCGGGCCATTCGCAAGGCGGCGGAAGATGCCGGGCGGTTTGAGCGTGGGCGCAACCGGTGACTTTTTTATGCGATTGCAAGCAATCGTGTTGGATATTTTGGCCAAAAAGAAGGGTTTAGGGCGAGCGAGCCTGCCCGGTGGTTGACCCAGATGCGCCGTGACGCATTTTAAGATCATGGGGTTTGGCGCGAGATTTTTGGCTTTGGTGGTGTTGGGGGTTCCCGGCGGGGCTGCGGCTTTGGATTTGCAGCTGACCAATATCTACGCGCTGAACCGTCCGGCCAGTCTGGAGTATGATCCTGCGTTTTGCGGGCTGTGGATTGCCAATGAGGGACCGGAGGCGATTTTGGTCACCCTTGATGGGTTGGAATTGCGGCGCGTCAGTTCGGATTTGTTTCGCATCAAGGCGATTGCCCTGGAGGGCAACGATCTGATTGTGGCTGATGGTGGCGGCAGGTTTCAGCGGATTTCGAAGAATGGGGAGGCGCTGGCCGAGCCGTTTCGGATTGAAGGCGACTGGGCGGATACCGAGGGCATGGTGGTGGATGACGAGGGTGTCATCATCACGGTCGAGGATGATCCGGAGTATCTGACGTGGATGGCGCCGGATGGGGACATCCTTCGGCGGATCAACACGATGACGCTGGAGCCGCCTTTAAGCGAGGCGCAGGGGATCGCGCGGGACGCGCGCACCGGGCATTTGCTGATTGTCGATGACTTTGAGGGGTCAAACAGTCTCTATGAATTCGACGCCGAGGGGGCGTTGCTGAATACCGTGTCTTTGTTGCCGTATGGCATTGATCCGGAAGGGATTGCGATCCGGCCGGGATCCAACGAGATGTTCATCGCCTTTGATCAGGGGGCCTCAATCGCCAGTTTCACTTATGTGCCGACCTTGCCCGAAGGGGCGGAGGCGCTGCGGCCCGGTGCCGATTGCATGATGTTCTGACGCGTCAACTGCGTGCCACGATTTCAAGCTGGCGTGCGGCCTGCTGGACGAGCGGCAGGGCATTGATCAGGTCTTTGATCCCGAGGCGCTGCACTGGCGCGTGGATGGCGATTGCTGTGAGGAAGCGGTTCTGGTTGTCGCGAATTGGCGCGGCGACCGCAGCCATCCCGTCCATGAATTCCTCATTGTCCGTCGAGTATCCGCGTGCGCGTATGTCGGCGAGTTCTTTCAACAACGCTTTGGGCGTAGTGAAGGTCCGGTCGGTGAAGCGTTTCAACTCGAGGCTGTGGAGGAGGCGTTCGAGTTTGTCGCTGCGCAGGGAGGACAGGTAGAGCTTGCCGCTGGCTGTGCAGTGGAAGGGCACATGGGTCCCGACAGGAAGCTGGATGCGCAGTGGCCATTTGGTCTCGACGCGGTCGAGATAGACCATGCCGAAGCGTTCGGGCGCTGCGAGATTGCAGGTCTCGCCAATGTCTTCTGCCAGTTTGCGCATCACCAAGAGACGCTCGGTCCGCACGCGCTGAGAGGACATCGTATTTGCCGCCAGAGTGCGCAGGCGTTGGCCCGGGCCATAAGATCTTCCGTCAACGTCGCGTTGCAGATAGCCTTCGGCCTCGGCTGTGGTGAGCAGGCGATGGATCGTGGCCTTGGGCAGATCAAGCGCTTCGGAAAGGGCAGCCGGGGTCACCGGCTCACCCTTCTTCGCAACTTCCTCAATCAAAAGGAGGAGCCGGAGATTTGTCGGTATCTGTCCTTTTTCGGCGGTCAGATCATCAACCGGCATCTGGTCCTCTCTATCTGTTTGGCAGCAGTGCCAGGGCAAGTTCCGGTGTCAGAGCGACAAGGAACCACACGCTGATCAGCGCTACGAGATACGGCACGGTGTATTTCAGAAGTCGGAAATAGGGAACGCCTGTCACGCCGGAGGCCACATAGAGGTTCAGGCCATAGGGCGGAGTGATGAAGCCGATGGAGGCACCGACGAGGAAGATCACCGAGAAGTGCACCGGATCGACACCCACGCTGGCCGCGATGGGCGCAAGAATTGGCGCGAGGATGATCGTCACGGGCAGCGATTCAAGGACCATGCCCGAGAAGAATACGATGACCATCGAGGTAAGCAGAACGGCGTAGTAGCCGCCCATACCGGTCACGAAGGCACCGATCACTTCCTGTGCGCCAAGGAGCGACAGGATTTGCTGCATCACCACCGAGATCGCGATGAGCGGTGCAAGGATGCCGGTGATTTCGGCCGAGCGCATGGTGATCGAGGGGATTTGCCAGGGCGTGAAGCCTTCCACGACGAGCATCTCGGCGTAGGATTTTTCTTCCCATGTTTTGTCCGAGCGCATTTTCAGAACGCTTGAGAGGATCCATGAGGCCACACCTGCAATGACGCAGAAGCCGACTGTGACGCCTGCGGCTTCGGTCGGGGAGAATTTGCCGGTGTAGATGCCCCAGAGCACGAGGCCGATGGCGAAGAAGCCGAGCCATGCGCCGAAACCGGTTTTCAGGATGCGATTGAGTTGTAGCGGGATCAGGTAGCCCCAGCCGTTGATGCGGCAGACGATCCAGCAGGCAAGCTGCATGCCGACGACCATAAGCGCGCCGGGCAGGATACCGGCGACGAAGAGGTCCGAGATCGGCAGGTTCATCAGAAAGCCGTAGACGATGAAGATGATCGACGGGGGGATGATGATGCCCACCGTGCCGCCTGCAGCGGCGGTCGCGGCTGAGAAGCGTTCGTCGTAGCCGCCTTTGACCATTTCAGGGTGCAGCATTGAGCCGATGGTTGCCGTGGTCGCCGAGTTTGAGCCCGAGATCGCGGCGAAGAGGCCGCAGGCACCCAAGCTTGCCATGGCGAGGCCGCCCCGGAGCCAGCCGAGGCAGGCGTAGGCAAAGTCCGATAATCGTCGCGCGATCCCTGACTTGTTGATCAGGTCCCCCGTGAGGATGAAAAGTGGCATAGCAAGGAGCGCAAAGCCCTTGTTGAAGACGTTGAGGAGTTCGGCGCCCATGTTGTCGAGCGTCAGACCAAGGACGAACGAGCATCCGATGACCCAGTAGCCGATGACAAGCAGCACGGGCACGCCGAGCATGAAGAGAAAGGTGACCCCAAGCGAGATGAGGGTGATCCAGGTTCCGTCGGTCATATCAGGTATCCCCTCCGATAACGGCCTGTTTGATCAGGGGTTCTCCGCTTTTGTAGTTTTTCATGTCATCCTGGATATTCTCGACCGCGCGTGCGGCCATGAGGGTTCCGGCGACGGGCGCGGCAAGAATGAACCACCATTGCATGGTGTTGTCGGTGCCAAGCACGATCTGGAAGTTTGATGCCGACAAGGCCACGACGCGCATTGTGGTGACGAAGAAGATCAGCGCAAAGCCGAACCACAGGAAAAAGTCGAGCCAGAGGCACGCCATCTGACCCAGCCTGGGCATACGGGTTCTGAATTCGGAGAAGCTGAGGTGGGTGCGCACGCGGATATTATAAGCGGCACCGAACCACGCCATGACCATAAAGAGAAACGGCGGGATTGTTGTGGACCAGGGTTGCTGGTTGGAAAAGACGAAGCGGTCGACGACGCCCCAGAAGATGATCAGGGCGATTGCCAGATAGCAGGTGATCATCACAGTGCGTTCGAAGTAGCGCTCGATCAAGGGAACATGGTGGTAGATCCACGCCATGACCCAGCCTGTAATCAGCAGGTAAACTGTCGCGAGAATATACATCGAGTTCGGCCGGAGCGCGTTTCGAATATCGAACGAATCCTGACCTGCCAAGGCGCTGAAGAGCGTCATTGCATCGGACCAAACGGACATTGGCCATCCCTCCCCGTTTTTCGTGTCAGCCGGGTTTGATCCTGTTTGGAAGGCCCGGTCTTTTCTGTCTGACAAAAATGCCAGCCCCAAACATGCCGGGACTGGCTTTGATCCTAGAGGAAGGCGTTTAGCCTTTCCACCACCGGCGAGGCTCGACATTCTCGGCCAGAGTATGTGGGTTGTTGCGGACTTCGTTGTAGATGTCCTGATAGGTGTCGATACCACCTGCCCAACCGTTGATCCGCTCGCGCCACTGCTCCCAGAGTTGTGGCTGGAATTCAGGCGAGCACATCTCTTCGGCTTTGCGCACTTCGCTATCGGCAAGGGCCGCAACGCGGACGTTGTTTTCGGCGAAGATCGTGCCCGGACGTGGCGGATCGGTGTGACCCACTGTGTTCACGAGAGCGGCTTCGTTAGCAGCCTGCACGTGGACCTGAGTGAGATACGAGCTTTCCATAACAGCGTCCTGCAACGTGCCACCAAGGCTGTCGAAGGTCGGTGCTGCCATGGCGGTATGCTCGGTGCCGCAGAAGAAGCGCAGGTCAACAACCTGGCTGACCACAGGCGACATGTTGGCGTATGCCACAGCCGATGCCCATGTTTCCGCTCCGTCGATCAGGCCCTGCTTCAGACCGTCGAGGGTTTCTTCCCAAGCCACTGGAACCGGGTTCAGGTTCAGTGCGTTCATGGCGATCCGGCCAAGCTGTGTGCCCGTGACGCGGTTCTTGGTGCCCATGATGTCTTCGATCTTGGTCACGGTCGGCTTGTCCGCAAAGTTCTGGCCCATCATGATCCCGCGCAATTCGGCGTGGGTGAAGAGGAACTTCAGACCGTGGCGCTGCTCGAACGGCTCGCGCAGAATGCGCTGCGATTCAGGGCTATACATGAAGTAATACTGGTCCGCGCGGGAGCGGAACATATACGCATAGTCCAGCACGTTCAGGTATGGCGCACCACCGGCAGAGTTCTGAGTCGAGGCTGCATAGATGTCGATGATGCCCTGCTGGGCTTTCTCGACGCAGGACAGCTGACCACAAATCTGGTTGTTGCCGATGAATTCGATGCGGATTTCGCCGTCTGTGCGCTCTTCAAGGTCGCGGGCGAACTCAAGGCAGCCTGCGCGCTCAATCAGAAGGTTTTGCGGGTTGAAACCAGCAGCACCGAACTTGAGCGTGAACTTTGCTTCTTTGGAAAAGCGTTTGTTGTAAGTGGATTCCGCGGCCTTCGCGAGGTTCGCTGCCGTCATGGCGCCACCGAATGTTCCCGCCGCCAGAAGCGTCGAACTCATTCCGTATGTGCCGGCGATCTTGAAGAAATCTCGGCGTGAGACCCCTTTCACACGATCAAAAATTCCCATGGTATTCCTCCCGTTTTGACAATTATTGAGACGTTTCTTTTCAAAAAAGTCTAGAATGGTAATTTCGATCTGTATAGTGTTTTTTAAAACAAAAGTGGGGAGGAGCGGCCATGGAAGCGGATTATGTCGTCATCGGGGCCGGATCAACGGGCTGTGTGGTCGCCAATCGTCTGAGCGCGGATCCAAGCGTGAAGGTCGTTCTGCTGGAGGCGGGGCCTGCGGATTGGAACCCGTGGATCCACATTCCTGTCGGTTATTTCAAAACAATGCATAACCCGTCGGTCGACTGGTGTTACCGCACCGAGCCTGATCCGGGCCTGAACGGCCGGTCAATCGATTGGCCGCGGGGCAAGGTGCTGGGGGGGTCATCGTCGCTGAACGGACTTTTGTATGTGCGTGGACAGGCCGAGGATTACGACCGTTGGCGTCAGATGGGCAACACTGGCTGGGGCTGGGATGATGTCTTGCCGCTCTTCAAACGCGCCGAGGCGAACGAGCGTGGAGCGGATGAGTTTCACGGCGACGACGGCCCTCTTGCGGTGTCGAACATGCGCATCCAGCGCCCGATTTGTGATGCCTGGGTCGCGGCGGCACAGGCGGCGGGATATCCGTTCAACCCTGATTACAACGGCGGCACGCAGGAAGGTGTCGGGTATTTTCAGCTGACCACAAAGAACGGACGGCGCTGTTCGGCGGCGGTGGCCTATCTGAAGCCGGTGAAGCATCGTGCGAACCTGAAGATTGTAACAAAGGCCTTGGTGTCGCGGGTTAATATCGAGAACAAGCGCGCGGTGAGTGTCACCTACCGCGACGCAAGTGGCGGCGAACAGGTCGTGACCGCGCGGCGCGAGGTGGTGTTGTCAGGCGGGGCGATCAACTCGCCGCAACTTCTGATGTTGTCGGGGATCGGAGACGCTGAGCAGTTGCAGGCCAACGGCGTTGATGTGGTGCATCACTTGCCGGGTGTGGGCAAGAACCTGCAGGATCATTTGCAGGCGCGGCTTGTGTTCAAGTGCAACGAGGCGACGCTGAACGACGAGGTGCGGTCGTTGTTCAATCAGGCGCGGATTGCGCTGAAGTATGCGATGTTCCGTTCGGGTCCGATGACAATGGCGGCATCTTTGGCGACGGGATTTCTGAAGACGCGCGACGATTTGGCGACGCCGGACATTCAGTTCCATGTGCAACCCTGGTCAGCAGACAGCCCCGGCGAGGGCGTGCATCCGTTTTCGGCCTTTACCATGTCGGTTTGCCAGCTTCGGCCTGAAAGCCGGGGCGAAATCCGGCTCGATGGTCCCTCGCCCAAGTCCTATCCGACGATCCATCCGAACTATCTGTCGACCGAGACCGATTGCCGGACCATCGTTGA
>JABDQU010000393.1 GCA_013042105.1 Boseongicola sp. | reverse complement strand
GCGTATGAGGCTTTGGTCAATCAGCGCACGTCGATCCTGCGGGAAGAACGGTTCAACGGGCGCCAGACGATTGCCGAGTTCATGATGCGGCGGTTTGATCCGGCGATGCGCACGGTCAAGGCGACTGAGGCGCGGATGAAGACCCTGGCCGAGCGGGCGATGCGTGCGGGCGATTTGTTGCGGACACGGGTGGATGTTGAGCGCTCGGCGCAGAACCAGGCATTGCTGGAAAGCATGGACCGCCGGGCGGATGCGCAGTTGAAATTGCAGCGCACGGTTGAAGGGTTCTCGGTTGCGGCGATCAGCTACTACGCGGTGAATTTGCTGGGGTATCTGTCTTATCCGTTTGCCGAGGGGCTTGGATTATCCAAGGGAATGACATTGGCGATTGTGACGCCTATCGTCCTCGCGGGCGTCTTCATCATGGTGCGCGCGATGCGTAACCGGATCGACTAGCGGCCCCGGATACGCGGATCGAGCGCGTCGCGCAGGCCGTCTCCGAAATAGTTCACCGACAGCACCGTGAGCGAGATCGCAAGGCCCGGCCAGAACACCCGTTCGGGGTATTGCTGAAGGTAATCTGTCGCGTCAAACAACAGCCGTCCCCATGTCGGGAAGTCTGGCGGAAAGCCGAGACCAAGGAACGACAGCGCGCTCTCGGTGATGATGGCATTGGCGATGCCAAGCGTGGCCGAGACCATGATCGGCGACAGCACATTGGGCAGAATGTGACGGATGATCATCTTGTGGTTTGAGGTTCCGATGGAGCGGGCCGCAAGGATGAACTCGCGTTCTTTCAGGGCCAGAACGTCGCCGCGCACGATCCGGGCGGTGGGCATCCATGAGGTGATGCCAATGGCGGTGACCATGAGGATGAAGATGCCTGTTTCGGCTCCGAAGGCTGTGGAAAGCGGTTGGCGGAACAGCATCACCATGACCAGCAGCAGCGGCAGAAGGGGCAGCGCGAGGAACAGGTCGGTGAGGCGCATCAGAATGTTGTCGAGGCGTTTGAAATAGCCAGCGGTCACGCCAACAAGCGTGCCGAGGAACAGTGCCAGAAGCATCGCGGTGGCGCCGACTGCCATGGAGGTTTGTCCGCCCTTCAGCATGCGGGCCAGCGTGTCGCGCCCCAGTTGGTCGGTGCCAAAGGGATGCGCCCAGCTTGGGCCCTGATTTCTCGCACGGATGTCGATGTAGGTGGGTTCGATGGTCCAGATAAAGGGGCCGAGGAAGACCGCGAGCAGGATGAAGAGAAAGAAGCCTCCGCCCCAGAGCGCGCCCTTATGGTGTTTGAACTGATCCCAGACATCGCGCCATTGGCTGGACGGTGGTTTTGAGAGGTCCTCGGTGTCGGTGTTTGGTACTTGGGCGTCAGTCATAGCGGATCCTCGGGTCAAGGATGCCGTAGAGGACATCTGCGATCAGGTTGAACAGCACAATCAGCACCGCGAAGATGAAGGTCAGCGTTTGCACCATAGGCAGGTCATTGGCCTGAATGGCGGTGATCAAAAGCTGGCCGATGCCGTTCACTTTGAAGACCTGTTCCGTGATGATTGCGCCGCCGAAGATTGCCGGGACGCCCAATGCGATGACGGTCACGACGGGGATCAGTGAATTGCGAAGGACATGGACCATCACGACCGACCATTCGGAAAGCCCCTTGGCACGGGCGGTGCGCACAAAGTCCTGATTGAGGTTATCGAGCATCGAAGCGCGCATGAAGCGGCTGATCTGTGCGGTCGTTTGCAGGGCAAGAACCATGACGGGCATGATCATCTGCTGCAGTTGGATGACGAAGGTGTCCCAGTCCACGACCTGATGCGTGGTGTTATAGATCGACGGGAACCAGCCAAGGTTCACCGAGAAGATCACAATGACCAGCACGCCGGAAAAGAAGGGCGGAACCGAGTAGCCGACCATCGACACAAAGGTGCCGACCTGATCGAAGACAGAGTATTGCCGGTAGGCCGAGTAAATCCCGATGGGCAGCGCGATGGCGACGCCGACGACATAGGACAGGCCGACAACCCAGAGCGTCTGCGGGATGCGTTGGGCGACAATGTCCATCACGGGCGAACGGGTCTGCCATGAGATGACGCGTTGCTGACCTTCTGCGAAGGTTGTTCCCAGCATGCCATCGAGCAATGCCACAGGTTCGACCCAGAAGAACTGATAGAGCCACTTGCCGAAACGAATGTGCATCGGCTCGCCAAGGCCCAAAGCTTCGCGCATGGCCTGTTTGACTTCCGGCGGCACGGTCAGCGGAAGCTGGGCCATGGGGTCGCCCGGGGCAAGTTCCAACAGCAGGAAGATCACCAGTGAGATGAAAAACAGCGTCGGGATCGACAGGAAAAGTCGACGGATCGTGAATGTCAGCATGAGTGGTCTGCGCCCATCAGAAGACGCCGCCCCGGTCTTTCGACAGGGGCGGCGCAGTCATTTTAGTTTGTGCGATACCAGTCTGCGGCATTCCACAACTCAGCGTCCCATGTGTTCAGAAGAACACCGCCCAAGGTATTGTTGTGGGCGGACACGCGGCCACGGTGCACCAGTGGGATCAGAACATACTCCTGCATGAGCATGTCGTTCATCGCCTTGGCCAGTTCGGCGCGGCGACCAAGGTCACCAGTCTGGGCCATTTCAGCGACCATCGCGTCATACTCGGCCGACTGGAAGCGTGGCATGTTGTTGCCCTGCCACTGAGATTCAGGGCGCGGCGCGTCCGTAGACAACCAGTTTGCCATGTAGGCTTCGGGGTCAGAGCCCGAGAAGTTGTTGGCGAACATTTCAACGTCCGCAAAGAACTTCTGGTAGGTGTCAGGCGAGCCCGGATCGCCACCAAAGAAGACCGATGCGTCGATGTTGCGAAGCTCGGTTTCGACGCCGATCTCGCTCCACCACTGTTTGATCAGAGCCTGAAAGTCCTGACGCACGGCGTTGGTCGATGTCTGGTAGAGGATCGAGATTTCGACACCGTCCTTGTCGCGGACGCCGTTGCCGTTGGTGTCAATCCAGCCGGCGCTGTCGAGCAGCGCGTTTGCGCCTGCGATGTCCTGTGTCAGGCAGGAATCGTTGGCGGTCGAGGCGTAGATCGCAGGGGCTGGCAGCACATTGCAGGTCACACGACCGGCTGTTCCATACCCGATTTCCACGAGAAGCTCGCGGTCGATGGCCATCGAAAGTGCTTTGCGCACGTTGATGTCACTTAGGAACGGATGCGGGTGATCCACCGTCGCGCGGCGATCGCCGAGCGCAGGGTCAGGGTCGGTGAGGTTGATCAGGATCCGCTCAACCAATGTGCCGAAAGAGGCAACCACGGTGCCGCGGCCTGCGGCTTCCATGTTTGAAAGCACGTCGGGTGCAAGCTGGAGGTTCCAGGCATAGTCAAACTCGCCCGTTTCCAGCACTGAACGACCCGCAGCCGCTGCGTCGCCGCCGCCTTTCAGAAGGGCGGTTGCGAAGGCTGGTTTACCCGGATCACGGTAGTTTTCATTGGCCGCATAAGAGACCACGTCGTTGGGACGGAAGTCTGTCACCACGAACGGCCCTGTGCCGATTGGGTTGAAGTTGGCTTCCGTGCACTCAGGGGCTTTCGGACCAAGGCAATCCGCGAATTGTGCGGCCTGAATGACCGGAGATTCGTGACTGACGAAGGGGCGATATGGGAACGGCTTTGGCACGCCGTAGCGCACGATAGCCGTCAGCGGATCGGGAGTTTCAACGTCAATGACGTCGGTGAACTTTTCACCCTGCGCACAACCACCGCCATCTGCGGTGCAGTATTCCCATGTGAATCTCACATCAGCGGATGTGAAGGGTGTGCCATCTGACCACAACAGACCTGGTGTGATTTTCCAGGTGATGGATTGCAGATCTTCAGCAACACCGCCGTTGGACACGGTCGGGATTTCGTCGACCAACCAGGGCACCATATTGCCTTCGTTGTCATAGCGCACGAGCGGTTCAAGAACGAGGCTTGCCGCCTCGATATCCTTGGTGCCGCCCGACAGATATGGGTTCATGATGGATGGCGCCTGCCAATAGATCAGGCTGACGTTGCCATCGCGGCCACGTTCGCCGACGTGGGCGTCAGCAAAGGCCGTCGACGCCATGGCGCAGGTCGCCACGGCCCCGAAAAGGGCTGTTGTGAGTTTCATAGATACACTCCCGTTGTTCATGTGATTGCGCGCTGCCATGCTCCGG
>JABDQU010000386.1 GCA_013042105.1 Boseongicola sp. | reverse complement strand
AGGATCGTCTTCAGTTCTTGTGCTTCGAGAAGGGTAAGACCCACGATCTCTTCAGCAAGTTTTTTCAGATCAGCCATTTTAATGCTTTCCGTTTCCTAAGATGTGTTCCAACGCATGAGTTTCACCCCACGCGGGCACGAAGGTTACGCCGCTTCGGCGCGCTCCTCGATGGTTGAGAGAATGCTTGCGACGTTCGAAGCAGGTGCGCCAATCGCGCCAGCGATGTTCGAAGCAGGTGCGCCAATGCAACCGACGATCGAAGCAATAAGCTCCTCACGCGACGGCATATCTGCAACAGCTTTGACACCGGCGGCATCAAGAGCCGTGCCAGCCATCGTACCACCAAGGATTTCCAATTTCTTGTTTTCCTTGGCGTACTTTTCCATAACCCGGGCAGCAGCCGTTGGGTCTTCGGAATAGGCCATTACGGTCATTCCCGTCAGAAGATCACCAAGCGCTTCGCTTGGGGAACCCTGAAGGGCGATTTTGGCGAGCCTGTTCTTGGCGACGCGAATAGAACCTTCTTCAGCACGCATGCGCGCACGAAGGTCCTGCATCTCGGCAACCGTGATACCCGCGTAGTGGGCAACCACTACAACGCCAGAGCTTTCAAAGATTTGGCCGAGTTCCTCGACCACTTTCTCTTTCTGGGCTCTATCCACAGTTTCACTCCAATTGTGGAGGTTTGACCCTCCGGCTCAACACGAGGGGAGGCTCATGCCACCCCCGGGTCCTTACGGGTCCTTCAAAATCGCGCTTCAGAAATCATCTGAAAACGGTATCTCGGTTCCCGTCTCAGGCAGGAATTATGAGCTTATGCTCACCCACCGTCTCGGACGAATGCACGAAAGATCTGCAACGCAAACCTTCCGGACGCGCGGTCTCTAGAGGGATTCTGGCGGCTTGTGAAGGGGTAATTCTGGCTGCGTTGAAGATTCACTCGGCAAACGCGGCGCTATAGTGGCGCCGCAGCACCGGACTTTTGCGACCAAACAGCGACGTCGCGATGTCCGCACCTTCCAGCACCCAACATCCATAGTCATCAAACCGCTGATGCTGTCCCAGATGCGTCATCCCCAGATCGCGGCACAACTGCGCGCCTCCCGGACTGACCGACACGGTTCCGATCGCACTCAAAACCACGTCCCGCCGCGCAAGCGCCTCAAGCGCGGCAACAAAAGACGACACCAAAAGAGGCGCAACTGCCTCATGCCCGGACCGGACGATCAAAGCGGGGCAATAGCCGAAATACCGCCCCGGAAAAATTGGCCGCCGAAGCCGGTCGACGCCAAGCGCGTTTTCAAGAAACGTCCTGTCGCGAAATCGCGCCTCGTCCTCCGGCAACAGAAACGGCAAGAACCACTTCGCGACAATCTCATCATTCTTCAGCGCAATCGCCCATTGACCCGTCGTCGCCTCATAAAGCGGGACAAAGCGATCAGGGTCGGGCGCAAAATCCGCGGGCAAATCACCAAACTCGGCATCTGCAACCGCCAGCCCGGCCTCAATCGCCGCCCGGAGCGATCCGCCAAAGATACGATCCAGCCCGGCCTGATCCAAAACCGAATAAACACCCGGCCCTGCCCCATGCTGGCGCAACGACCAATCCTCGCGGCACGCCAGCACCTCGTCACGACTCCAGCCCAGACGATCAACAAGACGATGCTCCAAATCCCCGCGAATAAAGGAAGCCGACCGCTCATATTTGCCAATGGCATCAACGCTGACGCCAAGACGCTCTGCCAATGACTCCTGCGTCATCCGCCCGTGCAGCCCCGCAGACCCACGCCATGCTCGCAGTTTCTGCGCAAAAAGTGATGCCGTCGTCACGTTCGCCCCCGTTTCGGAAATGATCATGCGCCAGAACCGCGTCCCCCGCCAAGGGACTTACGGGTCACTTACGGGTCAGGCCGTAGTGATGCGGATTTGCGCGGTGGGCGCGAAGACCGCCATGCCCCAAGACAAAGAGGTTCTCAATCACGCGAGGTCTCTCATGCCATCGGTCATCACGATCCTTTCGACCGTCAGAACCCACCTGACACCTGCCAGCCCTTCACAGCCTGCGACCAAGTTCCAGACCAAGACGACGAAACCCCAAACCGCGCGCAAACGGGTTCGGTGGACGACAACCCGGCGCAGCCGTTATCCCCACCGCTAGACGCAAAGAACCGCGGACCGGGGCTTTCACTTCGCGGCGAAAGAGCTACCTGTTGAGTAGATCAAAAGGAGCCAACCCATGAAGACCGCTACACATTATCTGGAAGAAGCCAACGCCGTCGTGCCGAAAATCACGGCTGAAGACGGCATCGCCAAACACGCCGCCGGCAACACGACGTTCATCGACGTGCGCGACGGCACCGAGATTGCAGCCTCCGGCACAATCGCAGGCGCCGTGCGCATCCCACGCGGAATGATGGAATTCCGCGCTGACGTCGATCACGCCCTGCACGACGCCGCCCTGCGCAAAGACGCCGAAATCGTGCTGATTTGCGGCGCGGGCGGCCAGGCGGCTCTGGCAGGGAAGACACTGAAAGATATGGGCTATTCAAACGTGTCCAACGTCGGCGGCTTCAACGCCTGGAAAGACGCCGGCGGTCCTGTCGAAGACTGATTGCGCCGCCCTTCGGGCGCCGCGGTGATGAGGGGGCTGTCTGCCCCCTCAAACTCCCCCGAGGATATTTTGCAACAGAAGAAGTCAGCGAAAGCTGGTGTAGGGGATATATCGCACCGGATCGCCCGGGGTAATTGTCTTTGCGCCGTCTCCAAGTTCAACAAGTCCATCCGCCCAGGCAAGGCCTGAGATACGGCCAGAGCCTTCTGACGGGAAGACTTCTGCAGAACCATCGGGCGTGATGCGCGCGCGCAGATACTCGCGACGACCCGGCTTTTTGTTCTTTTCAAACGCCGCCGGGACCATAAATCCCTGAGGCTGGGTCCAGTCTTCGCCGCCCATCAGCGCAAGCGCGGGGCGCGCAAAGATCAGCGTGCAGACCAAGGCAGCCACCGGGTTTCCCGGCAAGGCAAACACCGGAGCGCCCTGCCACAGTCCAAGCGCCAGTGGCCGGCCCGGTTTCAGCGCAATCCGCCAGTCGTGCCGCACACCTGCCGCGCCCAGCGCCGCCGAGACGTGGTCTTCATCGCCGGCGGAGGCACCGCCGGACGTCAGGATCACGTCCACCTCCTGTGCCGCCCCGTTCAAAACCTCGATCAGCCTGGCGCGGTCGTCGCCCACATGGCCAAGATCAACCGCCTCCATGCGCCATTCCTTCAGAAGCGCCAGCAACATCGGGCGGTTTGCGTCATAGGTCCGTGACGGATCCTGTGTTGAACCGGGGGAAACGATCTCGTCACCCGTAGACAGAACGCCGACCTTCAGGCGCGCATAGACCGACACCTCGCGCACCCCAGTCGCCGCCAACAGCGCCAGCTCAGCAGGCCCAAGGCGTTCGCCCGCCCGCACAGCAACCGCGCCCTCTTCCACGTCCTCGCCCGCCTTGCGTGCATTCGACCCCGCTTTGACAGGACCTTCGAACGCAATCTCGGTCCCATTGCTGGTCGTGTCCTCTTCCAGCACAACGGTATCCACGCCTTTTGGCAGAAGCGCCCCGGTCAGAATGCGGATCGCCGAGCCTTTCGGAACGTCACCCTCAAACGCCGCCCCCGCCGCCGCGCGCCCTTTGATCAAAGGCAACACCTGATCACCCGACCCTGTCGACTCATGAGCAAACCCGTAACCATCAACCGCCGCATTGGCGCCGGGCGGGTTCGCACGCGCCGCAACCGCGTCCGCTGCAAGAACTCTGCCCAAGGCATCGCCGCAAACCACGGTTTGCACAGCCGCAATGGGGCGCAAACTCTCGCGCAGCCGCGACAGCGCATCGTCCACCGGCGTCCAGTCCACACCCGGCGGCAAAGCAAAACAATCGTTCTTCAAGCGCGGCGGGCGCAAACCGGCCTTCAGCGCATCCGACAACGCCTGTTCATGGCCCACGCCCAAAATCCAGCCCTCCTCAGGCTCATCGACACGCATCATACGCGCCAGATCCTCGTCGGAAAGCCGCGACAAAGCCCGCGCCAATAGCCGCACCTGAGCGCGGTCCTTTATCGTATCACCAGCAGCCGAAACATCGTCAGCGATCAGCGAAGGCCAAATCTCCACAAGACTGACCGGCTTTGCCAGCGTTTCAAACGGCCAAACCCGCACCTCATCGCGAAAAGCCGCCCGCAGTTTCGACAAAAATGCCATCCCGGTCATCACTTGACCACCAACCGCGCCAGCGCCGCCCATCTGCCAACAGGTGAAACTGCCCTTGGCATGCCCTTCGACCCGGCGACGGTCTTTCAGACCATGATCGCGCGTCCGCTCAAGCCCCTTGCGCGGCAAATGCGCGATATCTTCCTTGGTGCCGTTGAACCAGAAAGGCCCGACACCGGGCCACATCGCATTGATCTGACCTGCAAGCTCATATCGATTGTTGCCCTCGGGCGTGTCCACCAGATGCGCGGCAATCCAATCCCAAAGCGCCAGTGGATCGCCAGACCCGACCAGCGTCTCCGCAAAACCCATCGGATAGCCAAACGGGAAATCAAATCCGATCATCACGCGCCGCCCCAAGGCGCGCTCGGCACGGATCAGATCACCAAGCCATGAAAAAGCGACCTCGCGGTTGCGCAGATACTCCGGCCCCTGCTCGACACCGCCCAAAACAGCCCCGGCCCAGATCGCGTCCTTGCGCGGTTTGGCCCCAGTATCATTGCCCCCCGACCAGTCCACCACGACGAAACTGTCCCAGGCCGTCACAGCCCCAACTCCGCCGCGATGAAGTCCGCGATCGCGCCTGTGTCGTTCAGATCAAAGCTTCGCAACCCGGCGAACCCCGCGCCATTGTCCGAGGCTATCGCACGCACTGTCGGCATCACAGGTGCCAGCAAATCCGCGCCCGTTTCGGCGCGATGGGCCTCTATCTTCGAATGACCAGCGGTTTTGAACCCCTCAACCAACACCAGATCCACCGGTGACAACTTGGCCAGAAGCGCCTCCAGATTTGGCTCATCCGCCCCGCGCAACTCCGCCATCAACGCCCAGCGCTGAGCAGAACTCAGCAAAACCTCACGCGCGCCTGCCTCGCGGTGACGATGCGAATCCTTCCCCGGCTGGTCCACATCAAACGCGTGATGCGCGTGCTTCACAGTCGAAACGCTGACACCACGGCGCACAAACTCAGTGACCAGACGCTCCATCAGCCCGGTTTTCCCCGAATTCTTCCAGCCGACGACGCCCCAGACCTTCATGACGCATAGCCCTCGGCCAAGGACAAATCCTCCGGCGTATTCACATTGAAAAACGGATCAAACCGTCCGGTCGGAAAGTCCGCCATCGCCGTGTCGTGGCTGTCGGTCCATTGCACCACCTTGCGCACCCCATCACCCAAAGCCACGCGCAAATCATCGCGCAACGCAACCGGCCACAGCCCAAACGTCGGATGCCGCCCGTTGTCGGTCCTTGCCAGAGCAATCGGTTTGCCCTGATCTTCGGCCGCCATCTGCAACCGAGGCACCAGATCGCCCGGAAAGAACGGCGTGTCCGCCGCCGCCGTCACGATATGCTCGGCCCCCTTAGTCGCCGCCCAGTCCAAGCCCGCAAGCACACCCGCCAACGGGCCTGCAAACCCCTCAACTTCGTCCGCTACCACCGGCAAACCATAGGCCGCAAACCGCGCCGCATCGCCATTGGCGTTCAGACAAAGCCCCGCGACCTGAGGCTCCAACCGCTCAATCACCCGACCCAAAAGCGTCACGCCTCCAAGCCGCAACAAGCCCTTGTCACCGCCGCCCATCCGGGTCGCCTGCCCGCCTGCAAGGATCACACCATAAGGTTGCTTCACGCGGCCCTCCAGGTCTCAAGCTGCGCGCGAAACACTTCCGAGGTCATGCTTTCCGGCAAATCCGCTTCGGCCACAGGATAGACAAACACGCCCACGCGCACGCCAGTTCCCCCGGTCAAAACCGCAACCTCATCCACCGCGTCCCATTCATAATCCGTCTTGGAATTTCGCGCATCAATCCCAAAACCATCCGCACCAAAGCGAAAGCTGAACGGCGTGCTCTTTTCCCGCGCGGCCCGCTGGATCGCCCAGTTGTGGCGGTTCATCAATGTCCCAAGAGTCAGGCTGAAAAGCATGTAGGACGCCGCCCCAAGCGATACCGCAACAAGATGCGGCGTGCCGAATTGCTGCGGCGCGATCCGGTCAACGATCTGAAACGAAAGAACGATCCCGCCAAAAAGCACCAACCAAGCGATCACATGAGAGACAAAGGGCATCTGCTTTGTCGTCAGACACGCCCCTTCTTTCTCAAGCTTTTTAGGAAAAGACGGTGTTACCACAATATCGTCACTCATGATCCTCTCCATCCATTCAGCCGCGCCCGAAACGCGCTCGGATCAAGCCCCTCAGGCAACGCCGCATCCGGGATCGCGATCATCGCCATACCTGTGCGCAACACCGTGGCACCCTTGGCCCGATGCACCGCATCAATCGCGGCCCACGCGTAACGCTGCATGGAAACATCATCGCGCATATCAACGCCCTGTGCATCAAAGCGAACCGCAATTTCACCCGTCTGGTCCCAATGCGCCCCAACAATCCTGTAAAACTGCCGCATCCGCGTGCGCTGCAAATAGGCAAACGCCGCGACCATCACGCCAGCGCCAAGGATACCCGCAATCACCAGAACCGGCGACAATCCATACTGCCCGATCGCGCCTGCCAGAACCAATAGCCCCAACCACACGACCGCCCAGAACACCGCCCGATGGACGAACTTCTGAGGCGGCACAGCACTCCTCCACCAGCCCGACATGGCGGCAGGCAACACCTTGGTATCAAACCGATACCGAAGCTCTATCGCGTCCTCCGTCACGCCTGCATCCACGCCTCAATCCTTCCAAGCAAATCCGCGCGCACATCCGCATCCTCCAAAGGCATCGCGAAATAGACCGCCCCCGAGGCCAGCCCCAAAGCCGATTGCCCCTCCAGCACCCGGTCAAACGCCCGCCACGTAAACCGGCTGTCCACCACATCCGACACGATCCGCACACCGTCCGCATCAAACGTCCACACCTGCGGCCCGTCCATCACCGCCGACGGCTCAGACAGCCCGCCAACGAGACGCCCAACCGACCGCCGCGCCAGCATGTTCCACGCCCCCGCCCCAATCATCGCAGCACCAACGCCCAACAACAAAGACGGCTGCCCACCGGTGAACAGCCGCGCCAAAAGCATGACAACAATCAAAGCCAGCATCCCGGCCCCGACCATCGCCATCATCACCCGCCAGCGCGCATACCGCACCTGCCAGGTATCCGCATGACCGGTCGCGATCATCGTCGCAATCTCGGCACGCGCCTCGCCGGTGTTATCAACCTCAAACCGAAAACTGTCGCTCACAATGACCCCTTCCGGCGATGCTTGCGGTCCTCTCCCGCACCACCCTTCGGATCCGCATCGCGCACAAGACGCTCATTGCCCGACAAACACTGAAACCGCCGCCCGCGCATTCGCCCGATCAACGTCAATCCGACCTGCCGCGCGATATCGACACCCCAAGCCGTGAACCCCGACCGCGACGCCAGCACTGGGATTCCCATATGCGCGCACTTGATCACCATCTCAGACGTCAACCGCCCTGTAGTGTAAAGAATCTTATCCCCACCAGAGACGCCTTCAGACACCATCCAGCCAGCAATCTTGTCCACCGCATTATGCCGCCCGACGTCTTCCATATAGACCAACGGACGATCCTTCTGACACAAGACCGTGCCGTGAATGGCCCCCGCCTCAAGATACAACGACGGCGTGCGATTGATCCGCTCCGCCAAAGCATAAAGCCACGACGTGCGCACCTCCGCTTGCGGCAATTCCAGCCCGTCCAGCCCCTCCATCATATCGCCAAAAACCGTGCCCACCGCACAGCCACTGGTCCGCGTCTTCTTCTTCAGCTTCTCCTCATAACTCGTCTGCCCATCCGTGCGCACGACAACCGTCTCAAGTTCCTCATCAAAGTCCACGCCGACCACAGCCTCACCCGCCGCCAGCATCCCCTGATTGTGCAAAAATCCAAGCGCCAGATACTCCGGATAATCCCCGATCGTCATCGCCGTGACGATCTCCTGACCGTTGAGAAAAATCGTCAAAGGCCGCTCTTCGACAACCCCAAGCGCAACGTCAGCCCCCCCTTCGTCGACACCGACCAACTTGCGCGTCAGCCCAACCCGCCCCGGATCGGGCGCAATCAAATAGTCATCAATGTCATCACGAAGCATGATTTGCCTAAGCCGTTGTCCTGCGATATGCGCAGCATAAGACTAGGACGCCTTCATGCCCTCCACCATATCAAAATCAGCTTTTGTTTCAGGCTTCTGGGCCGGATTGCCCTTTATCGCAGTGGGTGTTCCGTTTTCTCTCTTCTTCGGCATCATCGCCACCGAAGCGGGCCTGTCTGTCGCCCAAGCCATGGGCTTCACCATCGTCGTGATCGCAGGGGCCTCGCAATTCACCGCCGTGCAACTGATGATCGAAGCCGTCCCCGTCTGGAGCGTCCTCGCCGCCGCCCTCGCCGTCAATCTGCGCATGGCGATGTATTCCGCCAGCCTGCAACCCCACATCGGAGCCGCACCGCTTTGGCAGCGCATGCTCTGCGCCTACATCAACTTCGACGCCAGCTACGCGATCTCAATGGCGCGCTACGAACAGGACCCACCGATGAGCGTCAGCGAAAAGGTCGGCTACTTCCTGGGCAGCGTCTCCCTTATGACGCCGCTCTGGTTCCTTGGCACCTATTTTGGCGCGGTATTCGGAGAATCTTTCCTCGGCAGTTTTGACGTCACCTTTGCCATGCCGATCCTGTTCCTTGCGCTGGTTGCACCGATGGTCAAGACGCTGGCCCACCTTGCCGCCGCCGTGACTTCTGTGGTCGCCACGCTCGCGCTGTCGTTCATGCCCTCGGGCACCGGCCTTCTGGTCGCCGCCCTGCTTGCCATGATCGTCGGTGCCGAGATCGAACGGAGGCGCGGACGATGAGCTACTCTGACGGTCAAATCTGGTTGATGATTGTGATCATGGGGGTTGGCACCTACTTGATCCGGTTCTCGTTCCTCGGCCTCATCGGCAACCGCAAGATGCCTGAATGGGCGCTGCGCCATTTGCGCTACACACCTGTTGCGGTGCTGCCCGGGCTGGTCGCACCTTTGGTCCTTGCCAAAGACGCCAGCGGCCAGATGGACCCGATCCTGATCCTTGCGGCCATCGCGACCGGAACCGTGGGCTGGTGGCGCAAAGGCATGTTCCCCGGCATCATCGCTGGCATCGCGACCTTTCTGATCCTCAACGCGCTTTTCTGACGCCTCAGGGGCGCGGCTTGAAAATCACGTTGTGATTTGTGTCTGCCGTCTTATCCGTCACCGAACGCTCACGCACCCCCGGCAAAGCCCCGAAATCCCCAGCCAGCGCGTTCGGGAAATACCCGACGCCGACACTCTTGAACCCCTCAACCCGCGACAATATCCGCCCGATTGCCAAAGAACACTGCGCTTTCGGCACGGCCCCATAGGCCTTCACCGCCGCCAACAAAGCCGCCGCCTGAGCCTCGCTCACGTCCACTTCCTGCACACGCACGTCCCACGCAGGCCGCGCATGATAATCCACATAGGCCGCCAAAGCCCGACCCGTCATCCCGAACAACACATCATTGCGCTCGGGCACAAATGGCACCTGAAACGTGCCCGCCGGATCAAACATCACCCGCTCAGCGCCGTTGATCATCAACCCCGAATGCCCGCCCGATCCATTGCGCGTGCTGACAACAGTATACAGCGTCACGCGCGGCGGACCGCTATGCGCATAAAAGGCCCGCTTCACCGCCGCATCCGGCGCCCAGACAGGTTCGGCTGGCCCACCACAGGCGGCCAGCATCAAAGGTAAGAAAAGAAGGATCAGACAGCGGAGGATCATCGCCCTCACGCCCTAAAGATCAGGTGTTGAAGATCGCGAGAAAAATCAGAACGGCAATCGCAAAAATCGCCACGTTCTTCGACCACTTCATGAAGCCTGCGAAAGTCTTCTCGTGGTCTTCGATGTTCATGCTGCCGTGCTTGTGCTCAGCCATGGAGTCTCTCCGGTTCCTATTTTCTAAATGTGCTACCGCAATCAAACGCCAGTGTCACGACCCAACCGCACGACCGATGGCCGCACCTCAGTCCTCAGCCAGCCCTCTGGCCAGATCAAACCCGATCCGACGCGCCGGCGCAGCCTCATCCGGCTTCGCCATAGCCCGCAACACCACATTCAACTGAGTCACATGCTGCACCAGCTGAATACGCGCGCCCGTCCCGTCGGTGCCATAGAACGTCACAATATCAGGATCAAAATACCCAAGCCCCTCAATCCGCAGAACCCCCGCACCGGTATCGGTCAGCCCCATCGCGACCTCTTGTTCTCCCTCCAGCGATTCCTCGAAATTCTTGATGTAAAGAATAAGCCGCTCATAAGCCCATTCCGCCGGAGACTTCTGTTCCACGGGTTTCTTGGCAATCGCATCCGGTAACGGCGCATCTTCCGGCCCCGAACAGGGCGCGTCATCCGTATGCACCGCTCTCCCAAGCCGCAATGCCGAGGCTTCCGCATGCTCCGCCGTCGTCTCGATCTTGTCGTCCATCACGCGTCTCCCCGCACCTGCCAAACCCACGCCCCATCGTCACGCATCTCCCGCGTCACCCGTCCAGCATGCCAAAGATGCAGGCAATGCGCCATCGCCTCGACCAGAGCCAGCCCATACTCGCCCGCCGGGATCTCGCGCTTGAACAAAGTCCGGAAGCACTCCGCCGCCGTGTGCGGCTCAACCAAAAACGCCTCCAGACGCCTGAGCGCCCCGTGATGGTTCTGGATCAACTGATCCAGTCGCGTCTCGGTCCCGACAAACGGTAACTTGTGCCCCGGCAACACCAACTGATCGGGAAACACATAGGTCTGAAACCGCT
>JABDQU010000385.1 GCA_013042105.1 Boseongicola sp. | reverse complement strand
GTCTGGCTGGAGCCAAACGATGATCCAAGAAAGAAGCTCAAGTTTGGCTGGCGGCTGGTCGAATTGCCGGGCGGGCATTTGGCGGGGATCGATACAGCCGTGCCGAACCGTGTCGTCGGTGAGGCGCTTGCCGCGGGCGCTATCCCCGAGTTGGCGGCTTGGGAGAACGTGCGCCCGGAAGTTCGATATGCCGAGAAAAGCCGGGTTGATTTTCTGCTCAGCGGTGTGGACAGGCCGGATGTCTATGTCGAGGTGAAGAATGTGCATCTGCGGCGTGAAGGTGACCTTGCCGAGTTTCCCGACTGCGTGACTGCGCGTGGTGCGCGTCATCTGGATGATCTGGCCGCTATGGTCGGCGAGGGGCATCGCGCGGTGATGCTCTATCTTGTGCAACGCACCGACTGCGCCCGGTTCGACCTTGCTCGCGATCTTGATCCTGTCTATGGCGAGGCCTTCGATCGCGCCCGCAAGGCGGGTGTTGAAGCAATTTGTTATGGGACCGAGATCACGCTGTCAGGCGTAGTGATCGGTGTGCCGATCCCGCTTTTGGTGTGACGCAATGCCCGGGGTGACTGGCGAAATCTGCGCGAACCTCTTATATCGACCTGAAACCACATGGGAATTGAGACTTTGGACGACCGCAGGCAGGGCCGGATGACGAGAGATGGCATCCGCATTTACGATCAGAACGACTTTGCAGGTATGCATCGGGCGGGCGCTTTGGCGGCGCGTATTCTCGACGATATCGCGCCACTTGTTGTGCCGGGCGCGACCACGGGTGAAATCGACGATGCCATCACGCACATGGTTGAAGAGGCCGGAGCGACGTCGGCAACCATCGGCTACAAAGGGTATCAGCACGCCAGTTGCATCAGTGTTAACCACGTAGTCTGCCATGGCATTCCTGGTGACAAGCGTTTGAAAGACGGTGATATTCTGAACGTCGATGTGACAGTCATCGTTGACGGATGGTTCGGGGATACAAGCCGGATGTATGCGGCGGGCGGTTTGTCTCGCAAAGCCGAGCGGCTGGTTCAGGTGACCCATGACGCTTTGTTCAAGGGGATCGAAGCCGTCAAGCCGGGCAACACCTTCGGCGACATTGGTCATGCCATTCAGGCCTATGTCGAAGCGCACCGCATGTCGGTGGTCCGGGATTTCTGCGGGCACGGGCTGGGGCGGGTGTTTCACGCACCTCCGAACGTCTTGCATTATGGTCGTCCTGGAACGGGCGCCGAGCTTGAGCCGGGTATGTTCTTCACGATCGAACCCATGGTCAATCTGGGCCGTCCGGAGACCAAGGTTCTGGCCGACGACTGGACGGCAGTGACCCGCGATAAGTCGCTCTCTGCGCAGTTTGAGCATTCGGTGGGTGTGACTGAAGACGGCGTTGAGATCTTTACGCTGTCACCCGGGAACAAGTTTCACCCGACGTGGGGCTAGGACGCGGCCAATCGGCAGCGGATGATCTCGTCACTTGGAAAGCGGATGGTGGTGGATGCAATCGAGAGCGAACCGGTCTCTGCTCAAACTTTCGGACTTATGTATCAAACGCACCAAGAGCGCTGAAGCCGCGCACTAAGCGGGGTGTGAGGGGTGATTTCTACCTTGGTGCTCGTCGTCATGCTGGACAAATGGGGATCGATGGCTGTCTCGCAATTCCAAAAAAGCTCCGCACCCACACAGACCGCCAAGAGTTCTGGTTCTGGATAGTGTGAGTTCAGGTCCCAGTAGTTCTTGGGAGAATGACGCAAAGCTCAATTCTCAGGAGCGTCCGCCGGTCTCCACATCGATACAGTCTGGTATTTGATCAGACCTTCAACGGACACAATTCTTTCTCAATGGTTTGCCTTGAGGTCGGAATTTCTTGTGCTTCTGCGGTGGACGGGGATTCGGAAAGTGTCAGGGGATCGAGGGGGTATGACGGCGTTAAGTGGAAAGATGTCAGGCATTTGTTACCTAAGGCCTCGCAATTCAGACATTCGTGCATTCCAAAGCGAATGACATGGTGTGTTTGCGGTTGTCGCTCTCCTCGGGCGAACGAGGTCCAGTATACTGGCCTCACAAATCTTTAGCCGTAGAGGAGAACGACCATGTCATATTATGTAGGGCTCGATGTATCCGTCAAATCCGTTTCGATCTGTGTTGTTGAGGCGGATGGTTCTGTTATCGCACGCGGTGAAGTTTCGTCTGATCCGGATCAGATTGCCGCCTTTTTGTTCAGGCACGCGCCGGATGCTGAACGTGTTGTCCAAGAGAGTGGCATTCTGTCGATCTGGCTGACCCGCGAACTGGAGAAGCGGGGCCTCCCGATAGTCTGTATTGATGCACGGCTGGCGCACAAAGCCCTGTCAGGCCGTCTCAACAAGTCTGATCGAGGGGATGCCGAAGGCTTGGCGCATCTCGCGCGGACCGGCTGGTTCACCCAGGTTCACATCCGCAGTGAGACGTCAGAACGCATTCGTGTTCTGATCGGCACACGTGAACGCCTGATCAAGATGCGCAAGGATTTGGAAGGACATGTCCGTGGTGTGTTGAAAGTTTTTGGGATCTGCATGACAGGCGTGCGTCGCGCAAACAAGCGCCAGGGCTTTCGCGATCAACTTATCAAAGCGGGTGCAGTCGACCCTGCCATCGGTGTGATGGTGGATGTGTTTAGCCCAATCCATCTGGCACTTTGCTCGGCAGCCGACGCAATGGACGTTGAACTCAGAGCTATCGCGCGAGGAAGCGATCTTGCTGCGCGCCTCATGACAGTTCCGGGCGTCGGCCCCATCGTCGCTCTTGCCTACATCGCAACACTGGATGATGCGGCACGGTTCAAAAAGTCAAAAGATGTCGGCGCATTCCTCGGCCTCACACCGCGACGCTATCAATCTGGTGAAATGGATTGGTCAGGGCGCATCT
The DNA here is from genome assembly GCA_013042105.1 of Boseongicola sp. Taxonomy (GTDB): domain Bacteria; phylum Pseudomonadota; class Alphaproteobacteria; order Rhodobacterales; family Rhodobacteraceae; genus Boseongicola. The sequence continues at coordinate 561 of JABDQU010000385.1, read as the reverse complement.
CAAAATGCGGAGATCGTGATCTGCGGCGATTGCTATACTCGGCAGCCACAACTTTGATCACACAAGTCAAAAAGCCATCACCATTGCTGACTTGGGCGACACGCTTGAACGAGCGAAAGGGCTTCAAGAAGGCTGCCGTCGCAGCCGCAAGGAAGATTGCAGTTATCATGCACTGCATCTGGCGCAATGACGCTGTTTTTGACCCAAGCATGGAGGGCGTGGCTTAATCAGAAATTACCAATACCTGCCCGAGAGACTAGAGGTGGGTTCTGCGTCCTTCGGGACGGTGGCGGATCAAGCCCGTCTGAAGCGGTAGAGGTGGAACGCTTCCAACCTCGCGAATGACATTCTGGCCGATCAGCTCCCGGACGCCATCATGAAGCGGCGATGCCGACTTCGGAGAGAACCAAGACCCCGAAAGACCAGTAACCCAGTTCCTTGACTTCTCCGCAAACAGAGAACCGCGTCGAGCCCACAGGCGACTTTCGGGGCAAACCGTGCTAAGAACACAACTCTTGAGGTTAGCATACATGTAAGAACCGCTCTTTATTGGGAGGACGG
>JABDQU010000383.1 GCA_013042105.1 Boseongicola sp. | reverse complement strand
GCGTGCCGCCGATCTTGTAGCACGAGGTCGTTACATTGGGGTAAACTGGGTTCTCACCGCTTGTAAATTCCCAACTCCAGGGCGCTGAGATCGTGTCCGACACGCTGACCGTCGCCAACGCGCCATTCGCAAAGCGCAACAGGACCGCCATCGTGTCCTCAACCTCAAAGCCTCGCACCGCGCGGCTCTCCATCGCTTGCACATATTCAACATTCCCGCAGAAATGCCGCATCAGATCAATGTCATGGATCAGGTTGATGAACACCGGCCCCGCCCCCGGCGCGCGCCGCCACTCGGGCGTAAAATAATCGTCCGGTTTATACAGCCAGAACTCCGCCGTCGCCGCCACGATGTCGCCGAGCCGTCCCGCTTCAATCACCGCTTTCGCGGCCCTTACAAGCGGATTGTGCCGCCGGTGATGCCCCACCAAAATCGGCACGCCCGCCGCTTCGGACTCGTCCACCAAGGCCGAAGCCGAGGCCACATCATTCGCAATCGGCTTTTCGATCAGCACCGGCACGCCTGCGCGCACGCATTGAAGACCTTGCGCCACATGCATCTGATTGGGCGTCGCCAGAATAACGCCGTCAGGCCGCGCCGTCGCAAGATAAGCATCAAGCCCCGGATACCGCTCCACCCCATGGCGCGCGGCCAGCGCGTCCGCATTGAGGTCAGGATCCACAATCGCCGCCAGCCGAGCCCCGCGCGAGACGACATCAATATGCCGTTGCCCGATCAGCCCTGCTCCCACCACCGCAATCGCCGGTATATCCGCCATCTGGCCCCCACCTGTCGCCGCGTCCGGTATCACGTCGCCCTCGCCCAAGGTCAAGCCACCGGAGCGTTCAGCGGCGAATGCGCGAAAGTAGGTCAGATTTTAGTGAACCCCGGATGGATTAATGGCCTCGAAAGGGTTGGCGCATATTGCGGCGGGCATTGAAACGTTTTTTTGCCGAACGAAAGGACCCATTCCCATGAAAAAACACGCCTTAACCGTGCTGCTGCCAATGCTGATGGCGACCCCCCTTGCAGCTCAGGATTTCGCGGCTGCCGCGAAAGACTACTTTGATACAGAAATCTCCGAATGGGCTACGGCTCAGGTTCTTGTCGACGCCGTGAATGCTCAAAATGCGATGACGTCAGGGTATAGCCAGGCTGAAATCGACGCCCTCGATCTGGCGTGGCGCGCCGAAGTCGGCAGCAGCACAACCCCGACAATCACGCCCGTGCTTGAAAACGTCGCCGCCAACTTCCTGCGCGAACGCGTCACCGGGTCAGGCGCTGCAATTACCGAGATTTTCGTGACTGACGCCATGGGCCTGAACGTGGCCGCTTCCGATCTGACCTCGGATTACTGGCAAGGCGACGAAGCCAAGCACAGCGAAACCTACGCACAAGGCGCAGACGGCTTTCACATTTCCGAGGTTGAACTCGATGATTCCACCCAGCGTTATCAGGCCCAGGTCTCCTTCACACTGGTCGACCCCGCAACCGGCCAGGCCATCGGCGCGGTAACGGTCGGTGTCGATGCTGAAAGCCTGATGTAAACAACAGGATGACCCAAATGACCTCCCAGACCACACCCGCACCGTCGCGATCTTTCGGTATTTCGATCCTGTTCAAATGCCTGCTGATCCTGTCGGCGGCGACTCTCACCGTGGCCAGCGTTCTGACGTTTAATGCAGATCGCAAAACAACGTTTGTCGCGCTCGAAGGCCTGCGCTTTCTGGCGCGCGATGTGACCGAACTGGCGACAGGTCAGCTTGAAGGTGCGGTGCGGTTTGGGAAGGTCGACGCGGTTGATGCAAACCTGCAGGAACTGCTTGAAAAACATCCGGACTCCATCACCGCAATTGTCATTCTGGACAAAGAAAGCAACGTAATGACACAGGCCGGCGCATCTGTCGGCCCTGACCTCAGAACACTCGCAGAAACGGCAATGCTCACAAGCGCGCTTGAGACAACGGGCGATGGTCTCTGGGTGGCTTACCCGATTGGTGCCACCGGCGACGGTGGTGCATCGGGTGCAATCGCGATTGAATGGAACTCGGAAGATCTCATGGCAAGCCTTGGGGCCGCGCGCCTGCAAAACATCGCACTTTCCAGCGGCGTCTTCGTGATGGTTCTCATTGCAGCAGGTCTGTTTTTCCGCTTTTCACTTGCCGCCCCACTCACTCAAGTTGCCACACGCACCTCGCAAATGACCCAAGGCGATCTTGTCACCGAGATTAGGGGACAAAACCGGCGCGATGAAATCGGCCTCCTGTCGCGCGAACTGGACAATTTACGCGCACAGCTTCACGCGGCCGAGGCCGTGACCCAGGACGCCCACTTCAAAAGTGCCGGCTTTCTGGGTTCATCCGCCGCTCTTTCCATGACGGACACCGACCTCACGCTCACGCACTACAATGCCGCATTCTCGACGTTTATCGACGCCACGGCACCCGATTTGATGCGCGGCACGGACGCAGCATCGGCCAAAAGCCTGATGGGCAAAGTGCTGACGGAAGCTGTGAATGACGACGGTGCAATCGCCTCCATGCTTGCCAAGGAAAGCTTTCCGGTATGGCGTGATCTGCGCATCAACGATCTGATCATCGCCCTGAAAATCAACTGCGTCAAAAATCAGGATGCCAAGACAATTGGCTATATTCTCGAATGGGAAGACGTCACGGTCTCGGGCACCAACAACGCGATCATTGAATCCCTTGAGGCCGATCAGATGCGTGCTGACTTCACCAGCGACGGACGCCTGAAATCAGCAAACTCGATCCTGAAGACCGTCTTTCCCGCCATTGAAAGTGCCGGCCGATCGGTCATGTTGGATCAGTTTATTCACCCCACATCCGAGTCCGTGTCCCTTGATCAGGCCGCATCCGGGCGCGCAGTTTTTGACAAGTTCGAAGTGGCACACGCCGGACAGACCGCAACTGTCTTAGGCAACGTGTCGCCAATACTCGACCGCGATGGTCGCACTAGCGGCTACGTGTTTCTCGGAAAAGACATTAGCGAAGCCGAAGCCACAAAGACCGCCGCCCTTGCAGCGGCCCAGAAACTGGAGGACGCACGCCAGATCGTCGTCGACAGCCTAAGTGCCGCCCTTACTGCACTCTCCCAAGGGGATCTCTCCATCCGTTTGTCAAATGCCTTTGATCAGGACTACGAAGCGCTTCGCAGTCACTTCAACGAGTCCGTTTTGGCGCTGGACAAAGCTGTCTCTCTCGTCATGGACAACTCGGGCGCCATATTGGGCGAAGCCGGCAATATTTCCTCGGCCGCCGACGACCTGTCCCGCCGCACCGAACAACAAGCCGCCACACTGGAACAATTCGCGGCAGCGCTCACACAAATCACAGCCTCAGTCGCGTCGGCAGCCGAAGGTGCCAGCAAGGCCAGCGACGTCGTGACCGAAGCCCGAAAAAATGCCGAAGCTTCCGGCACCGTCGTGCGCGAAGCCGTTGACGCCATGGGTGAAATCGCAAATTCATCCGAACAGATCTCGCGGATTATCTCTGTGATCGATGACATCGCCTTTCAGACCAATCTCCTCGCCCTCAATGCCGGCGTGGAAGCTGCCCGCGCCGGCGACGCAGGTCGTGGATTTGCAGTCGTCGCATCAGAAGTGCGCGCACTCGCGCAACGCTCCTCCGAAGCCGCCCGCGAAATAAACACGCTGATTTCAACGTCAGGCAATCAGGTCAAACGCGGCGTTTCCCTTGTCGATAAGGCCGGAACCGCCCTCAACGAAATCGTCACCTCCGTCGGCGATATCGAAGACCATGTGACGGGGATTGCTGCATCCGCGCGGGAGCAATCCACAGGTCTGGAAGAGATCAACACAGCCATCAGCCAGTTGGATCAGGTGACCCAGCAAAACGTTGCGATGTTTGAAGAGACGACTGCCGCAACACATACCCTCACCGCAGAGGCAAATGCGCTGGTCTCAACGACCGGAAAATTCCGGATAACCGGTGCCACCGCGGCACCCGCACCGGGATCATCTCATCACCCGGAACCCGCTCAAAGCTCCCGCTCAAACCCAACGCCGCAACAATCGCATTCTGAAACCCGTCCGGCCTCAATGGCAAAAGCAATGCCTAAATCGGTGCAACCGGGCAGCGTGACAAATGGGGCTCTCGCTATAGCAGATGATGATGATTGGGAAGATTTTTGATGCTTAACAATAACTTACTGTCGCATCCGCAAACCTTCCGGATCAAACGGTGACGTCTCCAAGCGGACGGCACGGCGGCGTTCGCCGAGAAGTTCAATCTCGAAACCCGCGGCCGCATTTTCGACGTTTCTTGGCAGAAACCCAAAAGCGATCGATTTGTCCAACCAATGCGAATAGCCGCCAGAGGTGCAAAAACCAACGACGCTCTGATCTCGCCAAATCGGCTCATAGCCAATCACATCACAATCCAGCGCATCCACTTCAAAAGCGCACAACTCTCGCGGCGGCGGCGCGGTTTGCTCTTTCAGCGCAACATCGCGCCCAATGAAATCACTCGGCTTTTCGAACTGAATAAATCGATCCAACCCGGTTTCTGCCGC
>JABDQU010000372.1 GCA_013042105.1 Boseongicola sp. | reverse complement strand
TTCTTCCGCGCCGCGCTTCAGGTTGTCTTTGGTGGCGCTCTTGTGTTGGCCGCAGGCATTCTCATCGGTTCGGGCTAAAAAGAAGGGGCTCTGCCCCAGCCCGCCAAGGCGGGCCTCCCCGGGATTTTCAAGACCCAAAGAAGTGAACGGGGAAGCTGTAGTCTTTGGGTCCGAGAAATCCCCGCCGGAGGCACAGCGCAGACCAAAGGTCTGTGCGAATATCACGTGCGCCTGCAAGGCGCTCTATTCAGCCCGGGGGTGAATCGCCATCGTAGGCTTCGATGATCTTGGCCACCAGCGGGTGGCGCACTACATCTTTAGAGGTGAAATAGCTGAATGAGATTGCTTCGACATCTTTCAGCAATCGCTCAGCATCCGACAAACCCGAGGTGACACCGCGCGGCAAATCCACCTGACTGCGGTCGCCTGTGACAACCATCCTACTGCCCTCACCAAGCCGTGTGAGGAACATCTTCATCTGCATCGTGGTTGCGTTTTGCGCCTCGTCCAGCACAACAAAAGCGTTGGACAAGGTGCGCCCACGCATAAAGGCCAGCGGAGCGATCTCGATGCGTTTGTCTTCGATCAGTTTCGCCACTTGCTTGCCCGGCAAGAAGTCTCCCAGCGCGTCATAGAGAGGCTGCATGAATGGATCGACTTTGTCTTTCATGTCGCCCGGCAAAAACCCAAGCCGCTCGCCCGCTTCCACTGCGGGACGACTCAAGATGATCTTGTCCACATGCCCGCCAATGAACATGTTCACGCCAACGGCCACTGCCAGATACGTCTTTCCGGTCCCGGCCGGGCCAATCCCGAAGGACAATTCATTGCTATAGAGCGCCCGCACATAAGCCTTTTGCGCATCCGTGCGCGGCTCGACCAGCTTCTTGCGCGTCTTAATCTCAACGCGCCCACCCTGGAACAACTCCATCTGATCGCCCGCACGGTTCCCCGTCCCTTTCGCCGACGCGCCCATGCGAATTTCCGCATCAATATCGCCCGGGGCAACGTCCTTGCCGCTTTCAAGCCGCGCATAAAGCGCGTTCAAAACATCAACCGCCTTCGTCTGCGACGCGGGCTCACCAAACACCACAAGCTGGTTGCCCTGATGCACCAACTGCACATCCAAGGCGGCTTCAATCTGGGTAAGGTTGCGATTGAACTCTCCAAAAAGCTCGATCAGCAGGCGGTTGTCGGGAAACTCAAGACGCGTCTCGGGGGCGTCTTCGGATACGGTCGGCGAGGTCAGCGCACCAATGGTCAAATAATCGAACTCCGTCAAAAATCCTCTGTTCCTTCCCTCATGCTGCCAAGGGACGCGACCACACGCAAGCATATCTCGCGAGATTTCACCTAAACGTCACGAAATATAGCGTTCTTCGACAGAAATCGGGCGAATCCCTGTCATTCACCTTTCTGGTTGACTGAAAGCCTCGAATCGCCTTATTCACCCATATGGTTGAACGAAATGATGACACAGACCTCACGGCCATTTTGAAAGCCGCATCCGATCCGACCCGTCGGGCCATTCTGACGCTTCTGGCGCAGCAAGGCCCCATGCGGGTCACCGATCTGGCGCAGCAATTCGAGATGAGCCTGAATTCCGTGTCCAAACACATAAAGACGCTGGAAAGCGCCGACCTCGTCAGCCGTCGCACCGAATGGCGGGAGCATTTGATCGAGCTGAACCCCGGCCGCCTCGCGCATATCGACGCATGGTTCAAAGACCTGCAATCAATCTGGGCGCTGCGGTTGGAGAAACTGGAAACACTTATGACAAAGGACGATCAAGATGACTGACCAAGCTACGGAACTGAAACTCGAAATCTCACGTCTTATCCCGGCCAACCGCGAGCGCGTCTTTGACGCATGGCTCGACCCCAAAATGTTGGCGCAATTCATGACCCCCGGCCCCGACATGTCAGTCCCCGAGGCGACCTCAGATGCCCGCGAAGGGGGCCGCTTTCTGGTGGTCATGCGCGCGGGCGACCAGGACCTGCCCCACGCCGGCACCTACAAAACCATCGACCGCGCAAACCGCCTTGCCTTCACATGGGAATCCCCGATGTCGCAAGTGGAAAACAGCATCGTCACAGTCGATTTTGAAGACGCTGACGGCGGCACCAATGTGCGCCTGACCCATGTTCGATTCGAATCCGAAGAAAGCCGCGCTAATCACGAAGGCGGCTGGAGCCGCATCCTGACGACGCTTGCCGAAAAAATCTGAGCTTGTGCAACTGACCGGGCATCGCCCGGTCAGATGACCTCACCCGCCAGCGAATTGCGCACACTTTCGACAATGCGCACCTTCGCAAGATCACCACGCCCGACGGCATCTGACGTCACATGCACCGCATGCAGATACTCAGACTTACCGACCATCTGACCCGGCAGACGTCCCGGCTTTTCAAACAGAACCGTCACCTCACGCCCGACCATGGCATCCTGCGCCGCCTTTTGCTGACGCGTCAAAAGAGCCTGCAATCGCTGAAGCCGCTCATCTGCCTCCGCCGCATCAACCTCGGCGCGCTCGGCCGCAGGTGTGCCCGGACGGGGCGAATACTTGAAGCTATAGGCCTG
>JABDQU010000371.1 GCA_013042105.1 Boseongicola sp. | reverse complement strand
CCAAGGAAGGGTGTCGTGGGCGCGCAAGTACGCGAGCGCGCAAGACAAAGGCTTTCGCATTCGTTTGCCGCGCGGCAAAGCCGGCCTGCGTCACTTGTTGGTCGGTAGCAAGTAAACAGGACGCCGCCTGTGCGCACGGCCCAGTTGCCGCCGGTGCGTTCGCAGGCTTCGCGTTGTTCGGCCAGAGGGTCGGGAACGTTGCCCGTTTCGCTGGAAGCACGCGGGCCATCTTCCTGACACGCGGAAAGTGTCAAGGTCAGGCAGATTAACAGCAAACCGCGTGACAGCGCTCGCATTCGTCCTCCCAAAGCCCCCGTGTTGAGGCGGACTTTAGGGGGGCGATTGGGCCCTCGCAACAAGGGTCGCGGTTAATAAGGCATGGGGAAGCTGCGGTGTGCTTTGGATACCTCAGATAGCAGTTCCTCGGGCAGGGTGACGCCCGGGGCTTTGAGGATATGGGCCAGTTGTTCGGTCGTTGTGGCGCCGAAGATCGGGATCGTCGGGAAGGGGCGCGTGCGGCACCACTGGAGGGCCATGTGGGTGAAATCGATGCCGAATTTCTCGGCGATGGCGGCGTAGACTTCGACGGCTTCGGCCACGCGGGGGCCGTTGCGCCCGCCCATGGAGTTGCCGATGGACATGCGGGAGCCTTCTGGGATCGTGTCGCCCCGGTATTTGCCGGTAAGGAACCCGCAGGCCAGTGGTGAGAAGGCGAGAAGTGTGACGTCTTCGTGGTGAGAAAGCTCGGCCATGTCGGTGTCATAGAGGCGGCAGAGGAGCGAGTATTCGTTTTGCATGGTGGCCACGCGGGGGCCGTCGATTTTGGCGGCAGCGTTGAGCCAGTTCATGGTGCCCCAGGCGCTGTCGTTTGACAGGCCAAAGGCGCGCATTTTCCCTTCTTTTACGAGGTCTTTCAGGACCTCCATCGTCTCGGCCATGTTGTCGAGGATTGCGTTTTGCTCGGGTTGTTTCGTGGGGTCGAAGTCCCAGTTCTGGCGGAACATGAACGAGCCTCGGTTGGGCCAGTGGAACTGGTAGAGGTCGACGTAGTCGGTTTGCAGGCGGCGAAGGGAGGCGTCGAGGGTTTCGCGCACGGTGGCGGCGGAGATGTCTTGTCCGGGGCGCACGAAGCGGGCGTTTTCGCCGGAGTGTTTGGTGGCGATGACCATCTGGTCGCGCTTGCCCGACTTGGCGACCCAGTTGCCGATGATGGTTTCGGTGTTCCCGACGGTTTCCGCGAGGACGGGGTTTACGGGATACATTTCGGCGGTGTCGAGAAAGTCGATGCCGGCGTCGAGCGCCATGTCGATCTGGCTGTGGGCGTCGGATTCTGGCGTTTGGGTGCCGAAGGTCATGGTGCCGAGGCAATAGTCGCTGACCTCGATGCCGGTGCGGCCGAGTTGGATGCGGTTCATAGGGGAAATCTCCTTGGTGTTAGGGAAAGGGATAGCGTTTGAGGGAGGATTGGCAAGGTGGTTGGAGGGATTGAGAACAAAATGCGAACATGATAAATGTGATTCATGCCCGCTTCTGTTTCTCATCTTCTGACCCGTCAGAGCCATCGTGGTCCCAAAGCGCCTGCTGTGACCGTGCTGGAGGACGTGACGTTCGAGCGGGGGCGGGCGCATGAGATTTGCGGCAATGCGCGCCGCACGATGGCGTTTGCGGTGGCGCAGGCGATGGTGGGGAACATCCTTTGGATCAGGCCTACTTGGGCGCCGGGGCGGCTCAATCCTGAGGGGTTTATGCGGTTTGTCGATCCCGGGCGGATCATTATGGCGACGCCGAAGCGGCCTGAGGATTTGTTGTGGTGCACGGAAGAGGCTTTGAGGGCCGGGGTTGTGCCTTTGATCGTGGCGGACTTGCCGGGGCCTCCGGGATTGACGGCTGTGCGGCGGTTGCATCTGGCGGCGGAGACGGGGGCGGAGTTGTCGGGGTCGCCGCCTTTGGGGCTTTTGTTGACGCCGGAAAAGGGGGGTGCGCCGGGGGTGGAGAGCCGCTGGGCGATGAACCCGGCGCATGTGGATACCAAGGCCGAGGCCTGGGTGCTGGATCGTGTCAGGGCGCGGACAGCGCCGGAGAAGCGGTTTTACATCAAGGGTTTGAAGGAGGGGTTCGCGCTGACCGAGCGGCCTTCTAGCGACGCTTCGGCAACATAAGCGCCAGCGTGGTCGTGGCGAAAAGCGCGACCGCGATCCAGCCGAAATACCAAAGCTGACCGGCTTGCACATCTTCGGCGTAAGACGCGGCGAAGCGGGTTTTGCCCATGTGCGCCATGGCGAGCGCGAGGCCTGTGAGGACCAGTGCGGCAAAGGCAGAGGTCCATTGGAACCGCGTGGCAAAGCGCAAAACGATCGCAAGGACCGCGCCTGCGGGTGCGCCGATCAGGGCGATCTGGGTGGACCAGAAGGGGTGTGCGCCCAAGCTCTGGGACAGGCCCAAAACGGCAGCAAGGATCACCAAAATCGCCGCCAAGGCGAATGGAAATAGTTTTTTAATCAATGACTTAGCCCGCAATTTGTTGCGACGTTTTTATCTGCTCGGGGACCACGATAGGCACGGTATCCGATTCGGGGAAAGCCTGCGAAAATGGCCCGGTCATGATATGTGACATCCTTGCCCACGGGGGCTGCTTTCTTGGGTGGGGCGGGCGCGGGTTTTTCGGGTTTCGGATGGGTCGGTAGTCTAGCGCCCCTTTCTTAAGAAAAGAGCTATGGCCCGTGCAGCGGGTCATGACAGGCCGCGAGGGCCTTATTTTCTGTGCCAATCGTCAAGAACGGCTTTGAGGATGTGGGTGAGGGGCGGGCGGAGTGTGGGTTTGGGGGTGGGCGAAAAAAGGGCGGGGAGATCTGTGTCGGGTGTGGCGTTTGGTTTTGCATTCAGGTCGCCGTGCAATGGTCTGATAAGTCATGGATATGCGTGTTTAAGGATGTCGGATTTAGTGCTGTTTTCGAGCGTTTTTGAGGGTCAGAACCGGGCGGTGAGAGGCAACGTCGGTATGACGTCGGTATAACGTCGGTATCACGTCGGTGCGCCCGTTCGCTGTGTTTTTGAGGCATTAACCCAAGCGCGCGATGGTGGGCTTCTGCCGAAATTTTCGAGAGTGATCCCCATGCCGCCGCCTGTGATCTGGACGTCCAAAAGAACCGGAACCAAGACCCGCCGTCTGGCCGAGGCGCGGTTTCATCAACTGCTGTATTACGCCAGCAACGAGAGCAATGACTTTCTGGAGGAGGCCCGGCGCGAGGTGCCGGACGCGTGGCTGACGCTGGAACTGGACATGGAGACCGTGGCGCCGAAGAAGAAGGTGTCGCTCTATCTGGATGAGGCCGTGGTCAAGATGTACCGGGCGATGGGGCCGGGGTATCAGGGGCGGATCAATCGTATCCTCGAGACGTGGATGCAGATGAAGATTGCCGAAAAGACCGAGATGTATCGCGATCTTCTGGACCAGCTTGAAGCGGACGGGGCTGCGCGGCTGGAGGGCCGGGAGCCGGAAGATGTGATGGCGGGGGGCAAGACGCTGGCCGAAAGCTGGGCGTATAATGAGGGCTTGCGCGATGGTCTGACGGTGCTGGGGCATGCGCCACAAGGGAAGACGCCCGGGGGTCATTCCCCGGACGCCTCGACTTCAGATTAAAGCAGGGAAATATTTTCAGCGTTCTCGCGGCCGTCGCGACCGGCGGCGAGGTCATAGCTGACCTTCTGGTCGTCGGCGAGGCCGGTGAGGCCTGAGCGTTCAACTGCGCTGATGTGAACAAATACGTCTTTTCCGCCTTCATCGGGTGCGATGAAGCCGTAGCCTTTGGTGGTGTTAAACCATTTCACGGTGCCAGTGGCCATGCGTGAGGTCTCCGTCTTGTAGAGGCCGTCCGCGGGATGCGACGGCTGTGGCCATTCCCCGATTTTGACGAATAGCGGTTCGGATCATCCAGATTCTGCGCTTCATTTCAAGACATGTTGTGGGGTGTCGCGCAAAGGTCGGCTGGTGATTGCCGCCTGTGCGCGCCCGTGTCAGAAAGGTTTTTGAGAAAGGCGTGTCGGAATGGCGTGTCGGAACGGCGTGTCGGTCAGGGGGGGCGAGCTTTGCGATGTTAGGTATCGGTGTGTTGATGGGGATCGCGGGGACGGTTCTGATGGATGTCTGGGCGATGGTGCTTGAACGGTTGGCCGGCGTTGCGCGCCCGAACTGGGGTGCGGTTGGACGCTGGGTTGTCGAGGCAAGCCGGGGTCGGGTGTTTCACGACTCAATCGGCGATGTGGACGAACTGCCGGGGGAGGTGCGCATCGGATGGGCGTTTCACTATCTGGTGGGCGCGATTTACGGGTTGGTGTTTGTGCTGATCGTCGGCCGCGACTGGCTGGATGCGCCGACGTTTCCGGCCGTTTGGGTGTTTTCACTTTTGACGATCGGGTTCGGGTGGTTTTTGTTGCAGCCGGGGTTGGGGCTTGGCTGGGCGGCGTCGAAGACGGACGCGCCATGGACCGCACGCGCGATGGGCCTTGTGGCGCACACGGTGTTCGGACTTGGAATGTGGGGATTGGCTTTGGCCGTTTAGGGCCGTTTTCGCCGGGGGTCTTGGAGGGACGGCTGCGAACACCCGTCCCGAAGTCTTAAGGCTATCGCTTATGCGAGAGCGAGGTTTACCGCCGACTCGCGGCCGTCACGGCCAGCTTCGATGTCGTAAGTAACTTTCTGGTCGTCAGCCAGGCCTGTGAGGCCGGAACGCTCGACTGCAGAAATGTGGACGAAAACGTCCTTGCCACCTGTTTCAGGTGCGATAAAGCCGAAGCCTTTTGTAGAGTTGAACCATTTCACGGTGCCATTAGCCATCGTGTTGTCTCCTAATAGTGTGTGCCACCCACGAAATTGCGGTGACCCGGCTTAGTTGGTCTGGATCGATAGACTGAAAGCCGTATTAGGGAAGACAGTGGTCGAAATAGAATAACGTCGCTGAGGGGCATATGGGGGATGTGCGGTGGAATAGCAAGGGTTTTCGTGTGGCTACGCTTGGCGGCGACGGGCTGTTGATTGACGTGAATGTGCGGTGAAACCGGGAATTTTCCCCCTTATTTCCGGGTCGGGGGGCTTTAGGTTGGCGGTGTATCAACAAGGGAGAGTTCAATGTCGGTTGCACGCGTTACGGAAATTATTGCCTCATCAAAGAAGAGTTTTGAGGATGCGGTTGAAGTGGGTGTCGAGCGCGCCTCGGAAACGTTGAAGAACGTCGAGGGGGCTTGGGTGAAGGACCAGAAGGTCATCGTGAAAGGCGGCAAGATCGTTGAGTATCGGGTGGTTTTGAAGGTCACGTTTGTTCTTGAGTGAGGTCGGGTTTGGTGAGTGGTGATGAGTAGCTTTGTGAGAATGGTTGTGAGTGATCCGCGGCGTGCCGGGAGCGTTTGGCGTTCCTGGTGGCTGCGGGGGGTTTAGGGGAGTGTGC
>JABDQU010000361.1 GCA_013042105.1 Boseongicola sp. | reverse complement strand
CCGGCGCCGAAGCCGTGATCAATTGCGTTGGCACATTTGATGCCAAGGGAAAGAACAATTTCGACGCAGTTCAGCATGAAGGCGCCGAGCGAATTGCCCGGATTGCTGCGGAAACAGGTGTGGCGCGAATGGTGCATATCTCGGCGATTGGAGCCGGATCAGATGCGCCGAGCCGTTACGGGCAAACAAAAGGTCTGGGCGAGGAAGGCGTGTTGGCGTCGATGCCAAACGCTGTGATTCTGCGGCCATCGGTTGTCTTTGGCCCCGAAGATCAATTCTTTAATCGGTTTGCTGCCATGGCGCGGATGTCCCCTATTGTTCCGCTGTTTGGCGCGGATACGAAGTTTCAGCCGGTCTATGTCGACGATGTGGCTGAGGCTGCAGAGTTGGGTGCGATCGGTCAGGCGGCGCCGGGCATTTACGAGCTGGGTGGCCCGGAAGTTGCAACGTTCCGCGAGTTGATCAAGACGATGCTGAATGTGGTGCGTCGCCGACGCCTTGTCATCGGATTTCCGTTTTGGCTGGGTCGTATTCTTGCAACCGTGACCGGGGCCGTGTCCGCTCTGACGGGTGGGCTGGCGCCTCAGCCGGTGACGGCCGATCAACTGAAAGAGCTGACGCGCGACAACGTGGTGAGTGATGAAGCGCAAGGATTTCAAGCCCTTGGGATTACGCCGACGTCGCTTGATGCGATCCTGCCAAGCTATCTTTGGATGTTCCGGCCCTCTGGTCAGTATGCCGAGTTGAAGGAAAGCGCGCGTAACCTGAAGGGTTAGGTGTAGGCCACCCAAAGCAGGACGATGCCGAGGACGATCCGGTAAATCACGTAAGGTGTGAAACTGACGCTGCGCAAAAGGCGCATCATCAGCGCGAGTGCTGCTAGGGCCATGATGAACGCGAAAACAGCAGCTATGCTTGCGTCTTTGGCGGCGGCTCCATCCATTGTGAAGGCGACTTCTGCTCCGAGCAGCACGCCGGATGCAAGGATCGTCGGGATCGACATCAGCATGGCAAGGCGGGCGGCATCTTCGCGCGCATAACCGAGGCGGCGCGCGGCAGTGATCGTGATGCCGGAACGGGATGTGCCGGGGATCAGAGCGAGTATTTGCGCCAGTCCCATTGTGATTGCGTCTTTGATGCCCCAGCCTTCGGCGGTCTTTTCGGTTGGGCCGGTTTGGTCGGCCCAGTAGAGCACAATGCCGAAGATCAATGTCATCCAGCCGACAACCGCGACCGAGCGGAGCATGTCGTCAAAACCCGTGATCTTGAAGATCAGTCCGGCGAGAATCACAGGGATCGTCGCGATGATAAGGCATAGCGCAAGCCATGCGTTTTGATCATCAATCTGACGTCTGGCCACTTTGGGAAGTCCCAGAATGACACGACGCACATCGGCCCAGAAATAGAGCACGACTGCGCCAAGCGTGCCGACGTGCACGGCGACGTCGATGACCTGTCCCTGATCATCCATGCCGGTCAGGTTTGGCAGCAGAATCAGGTGGCCCGAACTTGAGACCGGCAGGAATTCGGTGATACCCTGAATCACGGCGACGAGGATGAGATGGAGTATCGGCATAGGTCTCGCTGCGATGCGGAATTTCGCGCCACTCTAACCTACTGAGATTCGTTGGAAAGATTCCATTTAGGTAACGTCACGGACCTATTTTTGTGCTGGTGCGGCATAAAACCCTAGTTTACGCATCATAAAATGTCTATTTAGGTCAGCATTGCTGCCTTTTCTTTTGTCAAAAGTCCGCATATCAGGGCGATCTGGAATTTTGACGAGAGGTCCGGGCCATGGCCGAGAATCCGATGCTGAAATTTGTCTCTACGCCGCGCGACATGCCTGAAAAGCGTGAGGCGACCATACGCCGTGAAGACTTCCACGAGATTTATGCTGAGTACGCGGATCAAAAGGCCAAGGAGCAGGCCAGCCGGTGCAGCCAGTGTGGCGTGCCTTACTGCCAGACGCATTGCCCGCTGCACAACAATATCCCGGATTGGCTGAAGCTAACGGCGGAAGGGCGACTGAAGGAAGCCTATGAGGTCTCACAGGAGACGAACGCTTTCCCCGAGATTTGCGGACGGATTTGCCCGCAGGACCGGCTGTGTGAAGGCAATTGCGTGATCGAGCAATCCGGCCACGGCACGGTGACGATTGGATCGGTCGAGAAATACATCACCGATACCGCGTGGGAAAATGGCTGGGTGCAGCCGATTGTTCCCCACGCTGAGCGGACCGAAAGCGTCGGCATTATTGGTGCAGGACCAGGCGGATTGGCGGCGGCGGATAGACTGCGCCGCGCGGGTGTTCAGGTGACGATTTATGACCGCTATGACCGCGCGGGCGGATTGCTGACTTATGCATTCCCGGCTTCAAGCTGGAAAAGGACGTTGTGATGCGTCGCAACGATCAGCTTGAAAAAGGCGGCGTTGAATTTGTGCTGAACTGCAACGTCGGCGAGGATATCACCTTTGATGAATTGCAGGCGAAACACGACGCAATCCTAATTGCGACAGGGGTTTACAAGTCGCGCGAGCTGGATGCGCCCGGTGTTGGCGCGGAAGGAATTGTGCGGGCGATCGACTATCTGACGGCCTCGAACCGCAAGTCATTTGGTGACGAGGTTCCGGAATTTGATGCCGGATTGCTGGACGCAGAGAATAAGCGCGTGGTCGTGATTGGCGGCGGCGACACGGCGATGGACTGTGTGCGCACGGCGATCCGTCAGGGCGCTGAAAGCGTGAAGTGTCTCTATCGCCGGGATAAGGCAAACATGCCGGGATCGCAGCGCGAGGTGCAAAACGCCGAGGAAGAGGGCGTGGAGTTTGTCTGGCTTTCGGCGCCCAAGGGCTTCACTGGTGACGAGGTCGAAGGCGTGATGGTGCAGAAGATGCGGCTTGGCGCACCCGATGCGACCGGCCGTCAGGTGCCGGAGTTGATCGAAGGGTCGGATTACGTCGAAGGCGCGGATCTGGTGATCAAGGCGCTGGGCTTCGAGCCGGAGGACCTGCCGAAGCTTTGGGGCGTTGATGGTCTGGAAGTAACGCGCTGGGGCACGGTGAAGGCGGATTTCAAAACGCACGCAACCAACGTCCCGGGCGTCTATGCGGCGGGTGATATTGTGCGTGGGGCATCACTTGTTGTCTGGGCAATTCGCGACGGGCGCGAGGCCGCAGACGCTATTTTGGATCAGTTCGCAGGGGCGGCACAGGTCGCCGCAGAGTGACGTCGGTATAACGTCGGTATCACGTCGGTATTACGTCGGTGCGCCCGTTCGCACGCTTAGGGATTTGGAAACCACATGGGACAGCATCGCTGACCGATCTGGTTGAGAAGGAATGAAGATGGTTCAAACGACCGGACAGTGCTTGTGTGGCGCGGTGACGATCTCGGGCGAGGTCGGCAGCAACATTCAGGCGTGCCATTGTCGGCAGTGTCAGCGCTGGACCGGCGGCAGCCCTTACTTCTGCGTGCCGATCAGCGACCCGGTGGTAACCGGCGGCGAAACGCTTGCCGCCTATCATCACAGCACATGGGGGGAGCGCACCTTCTGCGCCACTTGCGGCACGACAGTTTACTGGACGACCAAGGGCGACGCGCCTCATTCAGCTGCGGCTGGATTGTTCGAGGACCAGACAGGCTGGCGGGTGACCGAAGAGATTTTCGTTGATTACCGTGCCGCGTGGCTGCTGCCGTTTAAAGGCGCAACCCAAAGCACCGAAGCGCAGGAAATTGCGAAGTTCGACGCCTGGATGGCGAAGCAAGGCAAGTCGGTCGAATGATCGGCGACGGCAAAGATTTAAGACAGACGTGCGGGAGAGATAAGATGACCAAATTTGACGCAGACTGGGCAGCCGCCGAAGAAGCGCGCCGCGCGTGGATGGCAGAACATTCGCTTTACAATGACACCGACGAGCATGCGTCTTGTGGTGTGGGCCTTGTGGTGTCGATTGACGGCTCGAAGTCGCGCAAGGTTGTCGAGAACGGCATTGATGCGCTGAAGGCGGTTTGGCACCGGGGGGCTGTCGACGCGGACGGCAAGACCGGCGATGGTGCGGGCATTCACGTACAGATCCCTTACGCGTTTTTCGGCGACATGATCGAGCGCACAGGTCACAAGCCACGCGAAGACGAGATGCTGGCCGTGGGTCAGGTGTTCTTGCCGCGCACGGATTTTGGCGCTCAGGAGACGTGCCGGACCATCGTCGAGACCGAAATTCTGCGCATGGGCTATTACATTTATGGCTGGCGCCATGTGCCGGTGAATATTGATGTGCTGGGTGAAAAGGCGAACGCGACGCGTCCCGAGATCGAGCAGATCCTGATTTCGAATTCAAAGGGCGTGGATGAGGATACGTTTGAGCGTGAGCTTTACGTGATCCGTCGCCGGATTGAAAAGGCTGCCGCTGCGGCGCAGGTGCCGACGTTGTATCTGGCGTCACTCTCGTGCCGCTCGATCATCTACAAGGGCATGATGCTGGCGCAGGATGTGGCCGAGTTTTATCCCGACCTGCAGGACGAGCGATTTGAAAGCGCCTTCGCGATCTATCATCAGCGGTACTCGACGAACACTTTCCCGCAGTGGTAGTTGGCGCAGCCTTTCCGGATGTTGGCGCACAATGGCGAGATCAACACGCTGAAGGGCAACGTGAACTGGATGAAGTCTCACGAAATCCGCATGGCGTCTGGTGCATTTGGCGATATGGCAGAAGACATCAAGCCAATTATCGCCAGTGGGTCGAGCGACTCGGCGGCGTTGGATTCGGTTTTTGAGGTTTTAGTGCGGGCCGGGCGGAATGCGCCGATGGCGAAGACGATGCTGGTGCCGGAAAGCTGGTCGAAGCAGGCGGTGGAATTGCCGCAGTCGTGGATCGACATGTATTCCTACTGCAACGC
>JABDQU010000360.1 GCA_013042105.1 Boseongicola sp. | reverse complement strand
GGGCATCACCGAAGCCGGGTTTGTCGATGGCTTGACGGTAGGACATCGCCTGATGGCCTCGGGGGAATACGAACTTGCGCTGAAAGCCTATTATCGCGCAGCCGCCGAAGAAGGTGTGAATGTCGATGTCCTCTCTGCCATCGGCTCCGCAAATTTACAGCTTGGACGATTGAACCAGGCCGAACAAATTCTGCGACGCGCGATAGAACTCGACGAAACCTTTCCGCCTGCGTGGAACAACCTTGGTGTTGTTCTGATGGAAAAAGGCGAATTTGGCGAAGCCAGCCGTGTTTTTCGCATCGCATTCGCACTGGATAGCGGTCAAAGCGCGGAAATTCGCGACAATCTACGCTTAGCACTCGCAAAACTTGGCGATCCGACTTATTCTGAACCCGAGAGCGATTTCCGCCTGGTGCGGCGCGGCCCCGGTTTCTTCCGGATCCTCGCAACGCCCGAGACCCCATAAAGAGGGCAGACAAGCGGAGCAGAGCAGCAAAAGGGACTGAGCATCATGTGCCGGTACTACATTTCACTTGTCGCCATTGGCGCACTAGCCCTGACCGCCTGTGGTCCACAGGGTCAATCTGACGAAGAACTGGCTCAGGCCTTGAAGGACGTTAACGTCATCGACGAAAGCAACCTGAATGACGTGATGCTGACGGTTGCGGACCCGGACGAGGCCGTGTCCTATTTCCAGCGAACGTTGGCCGTTAATCCAAATCGTATCGAACTGGCCCGCGGCCTTGCCATCTCACTGGTCCGCGCGGGAAAAGCGACAGCCGCCGCAAGCGCATGGTCCAACGTCCTTGAGATGGAAGGCGCGACAAACGATGATCGTGTTGAATTTGCAGACGCTCTGATCCGTTCGAACCAATGGGATCGTGCTGAAACCGAGCTCGACAAAATCCCGCCAACCCACGAGACCTTCAAGCGGTATCGTCTGGAAGCCATGATTGCGGACAGCAACAAGGAATGGACCAAGGCGGACAGCTTTTACGAGATTGCGGTCGGCCTTACGACCAAGCCGTCCGGAACGCTGAACAACTGGGGCTACAGCCATCTCACACGCGGCAACTTCGCCGAAGCGGAACGTCTTTTTGGCGAAGCTCTGACCTTTGACGCCACAAGCTTCACTGCGAAGAACAACCTTGTTCTCGCCCGTGCCGCACAGCGCCGTTACGAGATGCCGGTTATTCCAATGACCCAGATTGAGCGCGCGCAACTGATCCATACCGCAGCCCTTTCTGCGATCAAGCAAGGTGACATCGTGACTGGCAAAAGCCTTCTTCAGGACGCCATCGACACCCATCCACAGTTCTTTGAGGCCGCCGTGCGAAGCTTGGAAGCCCTTGAAAGCACACCACTAAATTAACGGGACGACGCAAGAATGGTAACCACATGGACCACGGCGGCATGGTTTTTGCCGTTCGTCATTCCGATCGCAATCTGGGTCACATGGAGCGATATGTCGTCCATGAAAATCCCGAACAAGGCTGTCATCGCGCTGATGGTCGTCTTCGCGGTCGTCGGCCTGATCGCTCTTCCTTTTACGGACTACCTGTGGCGCTGGGCGCATTTCGCCGTGGTCATCGTCATCACCTTCGTTCTGAATGCCTTGCGGCTCCTCGGCGCGGGGGATGCAAAATTCGCCGCCGCAATGGCGCCGTTTGTCGCCCTACCGGACTGGTATCCGTTTATGTTCTTACTTTTTGCGACACTCATCGCGGCCTTCATCGTTCACCGCGTCGCGAAAGCCACGAGAATTCGACAGATGGTGCCCGATTGGGAAAGCTGGACGCGGCGTGAGTTCCCGATGGGAATGGCTCTCGCGCCCGCTTTGGTGTTCTATTTGGCTATTGCTCTCGCTCAGGGCTGAGTGACGGCAAAGAGCACGTAAAGCTCATTGTCGCGGATCGGACTCAGCAAGAACTCACTGGCCTCAAGCTCATCCAGCATCAGAGTCCGCGCGCGTGGAACAAAGCCGCATTTGGGCGCAAGAACATAATCGGCGTTCTCCATGCCCGACAGGTTCCCGTAATACCAGGGCGCGCCATCCTGTAGCGGTGCAAAATCCCCAAACAGCCAGAAGCCGGCAATGATATCCGTCACAAACAGCTGGCTTTTCGAAGGCAAATCAGCCTTCACCAAATCGGCACTGATCTCATTGAACCAGGCCAGCGTCCCGGCCTTAAGCTCGCACGCTGGAAGCGGCACACCAAAGAGGGATTCCGGTTCGGTGCGCCCTGCCACGTCGCGATATTTGAACCAGGGACTGCCGGGAAGATCCAGCTCCACCTGCGCCGTCATTGTCTTTGCACGATCACTTCGCACCATGATATCAGCGTGCGCCGGAAGGGCGGGCAGCATCGGTTCATACTTGGTGATGTCTTGCGCCGAATGCCTAAGAGGAGACATCGCAAGCGTCATGGCAGATGGCATGAAAAGAAGGATGGCGGCCGTGCTGATCGCAGTTAGTCCGGTATGAATATCCATCCCATAGACAACGCGATCACCAGGCTGGGGCCGTAAAACAAGCATCAGCGCAATCATTGGCACAAGCCACTTCGGGTCATTGCCAAAGTTCTGATATGTAATGAAGAAACAACCCGGCAGAAGCAGCAATAACCCGAACGCTTCTTCCAGATGACCGGCGCGGCTGATCAAAATATAGATTATCAGGCCCACGGCCGTCGTCGCGATCGTGCTCGATTGCGAAAGTAACTCGACAAAGGGCGTGCCCGCATGTGGACGGACCTCCGAGCCTGAAACTGTCAGCAGATCGCCGATATATCGCAGACAGAACTCAAATCCGGCCAGATAGAGCGCAACAAGCGCCGCCAACGCACCTGTTACCACGGCAGTCGTTATGACGGTCCAGCGTTTTTTCAAAAGGAGTATCAGGGCTATACCCGGCAGCAGCGCCACAAAGAAAGTGACCTTCAGGAACACAAAAAGCGACAACCCCAAACCAAGCAGCAGACCGTCGATCACCGGCATTTCGCGGCCGCGTGCCGGGGCGAAGGCCAACAGAATGACGACAAAACCGATAGCCCAGGCCCAGCGATTGTAGTGCATGGATATCGACAGACCCGGCTCACTCCCGCCAAAACTCAGCGCAAGCACCAGCGTGACGGTCAGCCAACCGAAGAAATACCCGGTTTTTGGCGTCA
This sequence comes from Boseongicola sp., assembly GCA_013042105.1. Lineage (GTDB taxonomy): Bacteria > Pseudomonadota > Alphaproteobacteria > Rhodobacterales > Rhodobacteraceae > Boseongicola. The sequence continues at coordinate 6,311 of JABDQU010000360.1, read as the reverse complement.
AACGAGACCACGCCGTGTAGAAAATCGCCGGAAAAAGCGCTGATGCAACAAGCACTTGTGACCAAAGGATCGCTTGGCCGATGCCAAAACCCCGCGTCAGAAAGAGCTCTATTGGAAGAAACGACAATATGCCCAGCGGAGTCATAAAATCATTATGCGGGACAAGTCCTTGTTCCATTCGAAACAGGATGTCCAAAAGGTGATATGTGTCGCCTTCATGCGCAGATATCAGCAACGCGCCAGGTCGCAGTCCGAACCATGCACTGCCCACCAGCGTTACCATTAGAATTGCAAGCAAAATGAGGGGATTTGGTCTGCTCATTCCCCATCCTTTTTCCATTTTTTAGCCACATTAGCCGGTCATGTTCCGGTCAGCAAAGGCTTGGTATGGGTTATTGTTCAAAATTGAGCAACAGCAGGCCGAAGGAATTTTTTGATGAGGCATGGGTAACTCAGATGAATATGGAAACCTCAAACGTCATGGCTCCACCGGCCCCTCGGTCGCTGGAAGGTATGAAGCTACCGACTGTCATGATGCGGGACATCATTTTGAAAACGATGTTCCGAATGAACCTCGATATGGTCACCGAGATTGCAAGGGCCGTCTGTTTGCCGATCCCTGTAACGCAGGAACTGATCGACATGGCGCGCGATCAGCGTCTTCTTGAAGCGACTGGCACATTGCACGCCAACTCTGGTGGCGAGATGGGCTTTCAGTTGACGGAGGCAGGCAAATCGCGTGCGCTCGATGCCCTCAGCCAGTCTGAATACTATGGTGCCATGCCCGTTCCTCTTGATGTCTATTCAGAGCAGGTCAAACGCCAATCAATCCGGAATATCCAAATCACACGCGATCAGTTGAATGGTGCGATGGGTCATCTCATTCTGCCCGAAGAACTGCTCGATCATCTTGGTCCGGCAGTCAGCGCGGGCCGCTCTGTTTTGATGTATGGCCCGCCTGGTAATGGTAAGTCTTCCATCTCGAACGGTATTCGTGACGCCCTTGGTGACAAGATCTATATCCCGCGCGCCATCGAATACTCTGGTCAGGTGATCACCGTTTACGACCCGATTGTCCATTCTGCCGCGGAAGAGCAGGTCGACGACCCGAACTCCCTGCGTCGCACGTCCGGGCGATATGACACGCGTTATGTCCTTTGTGACCGCCCGACTGTGATCACGGGTGGTGAATTGTCGCTTTCGATGCTGGACCTCGTCTACAACCCGACGGCCCGCACCTACCAAGCGCCTTTGCAGCTGAAATCCACCGGCGGCGTCTTCATCGTGGACGACCTTGGTCGTCAGGAAGAACCACCGCAGGCCCTTGTGAACCGCTGGATTGTTCCACTGGAAGAAAACAAAGATATTCTTGCGCTTCAGTCCGGTGAGAAATTCGAGGTGCCGTTTGACACGCTGGTGATTTTCTCGACCAACTTCCACCCCAACGAGATCTTCGACAAAGCGGCGCTTCGCCGGATCTTCTTCAAGATCAAGATCGACGGTCCCGATCAGGAAGACTATCTGAAGATCTTCGCGATGGTCGCGCGGAAGCGCAAGATGCCGCTGGACGAAGATACGTTGGTCTATCTGATCAAGCATAAGTATCCGACGATCGACAATATTTACGCCAACTATCAGCCGATCTTCCTTGTGGATCAGATGATTTCGATCTGCGAATTCGAGGGTATCCCCTACCAGATGTCTCCCGAATTGATCGACCGCGCCTGGGCGAACATGTTCGTTAAGGAAGAAAAGATCGTGCACTAGTCGGGGTAAGAGGGGCACGCTGTCCCCCATCGCGCCAACGCGCGACCCCCCTGGGATATTTATCGCCAAAAAGAAAGGCCCGGGTTTCCTCGGGCTTTTTTGCGGACTACATCATGTGGATGTCCGCCATCCCTTCCACTTTTGACGACTGGTTCGCTTCGCGGGGCTGGTCAATTCACCCGCATCAGGCCGAGATGGCCGAGCGGGCGGATGCGCCGTCCTTGCTCATGATTGCTCCGACCGGCGGCGGCAAGACCCTTGCGGGTTTCCTGCCGACCCTTACGGAATTGGCCGACGGTGAGCACTCCGGGCTCCACACGATCTATGTCTCGCCCCTGAAAGCGCTGGCGGCAGACATTCGCAGAAATCTCGGAACACCAATTGAGGAGATGGAGCTTCCCATCCGGGTCGAAGATCGAACTGGCGACACCTCATCCACGCGCAAAAGACGCCAACGCGCCGATCCTCCGCACATCCTTTTGACCACACCCGAGAGCCTCGCGCTCCTTTTAACGTATGAGGACGCCCCGCGCATATTCGCGGGCCTCTCCCGTGTGATCGTCGATGAAATTCATGCTCTTAGCGAGAGCAAACGCGGCGACCAACTCATGCTGTGCCTCGCGGAACTACAAAACCTCGCGCCCAAAATGCGCCGTGTCGGCCTCTCTGCGACGGTCGAAGATCCGCAGGCCATTGCGCATTTTCTGGCACGCCATCCAGACCCCTGCCCCGTGCTTTACGCGGACCCAGGCCCCGCGCCCGACATTCAAATGCTACAGACCGAGGAACTGCCGCCTTGGTCCGGTGGCGGCGGCAAATACGCTATTCCACGCGTTCTCGACGAGATCCGTAAACACAAAACCACGCTCATTTTCCACAACACCCGTGCACAGGCAGAGATCTTTTTCCACGAGCTCTGGCTGGCGAATGAAGAGAGTCTGCCGATCGGCATCCACCACGGCAGCCTTTCGCGCGAACAACGCGAACGCGTCGAAGCCGCCATGGTGCGTGGCGACCTGCGGGCGATTGTTGCCACTGGTTCGCTCGATCTGGGGATCGACTGGGGAGACGTCGATCTGGTCATTCAGATCGGCGCACCCAAAAACGTCAAACGGCTTGTCCAGCGAATTGGTCGTGCCAACCACACCTACAATGCACCTTCCAAAGCTCTGGTCGTCCCTGCAAACCGTTTCGAAGTCGTTGAGTGCATGGCCGCTCTGGAGGCCGTTCGCGAAGCGGATCTCGACGGCGAGCCGCGCGGTCGCGCGCCGCGTGACGTGCTGTGTCAACACATCTTAATTCGAGCCTGCCGGGGGCCTTTTGACGCCGACAACCTCTTCGAAACCCTGACGTCAACCGGCGCTTTCTTCGATCTGTCCCGCGATGCGTTTGATCGTTGCCTCGACATGGTCGCGACGGGGGGTTACGCGCTTCGGGCCTATGATCGTTGGCAGCGCCTGCAACAGCGCGCCGACGGGATGTGGCAACTGCGCGACCCGCGGGCTGCGCGTCAAATTCGCATGAACCTTGGCACCATTCAGGACACAGATACGCTGAAAGTGCGCCTGAAGGGTCGGAGCGGGCGCCCCCTCGGCGAGATTGAAGAAGGCTTTGCCGCGACCCTGACGCCCGGCGACACTTTTCTGATTGGTGGGCGTGTGGTGCGCTACGAGGGTCTGCGCGAATTGACCGTTGAAGTCACGCGTCGCGCCAACAAACCTCCGAAAATTGCGACATTCATGGGGACCAAGTTCGCGACGTCCACACAACTTTCCGAGCGCATTCTCAATACGTTTAGCAAGGAAAACTGGCCGGACTTGCCCAAGCATACGGCAGATTGGCTCGCTCTGCAGCGGAGCGTTTCGAAGCTGCCTGCGGCGGATCGGTTGCTGATCGAGAGCTTTCCGCACGACGGCCGCCATCACACCTGCGTCTACGGGTTTGCGGGGCGTAATGCGATGCAAACACTGGGTTTATTGGTTACCGAGCGTATGGAGCGCGCCGGACTTGATCCTTTGGGCTTCGTATCAACCGACTATGCTGTCCTGATCTGGGGGCTCAATCAGGTGCCCGAGCCTGGGCCTCTATTTGATGGTGACAACCTGAAGGAAGCCTTTGAGAGCTGGCTCTCCGGAAATGCTGTGATGAAGCGAACATTCCGTGCCTCGGCCACGATTGCGGGCCTTCTGGAACGCAACTGGGGACATCAACGCCGTACCGGGAGACAGGCGAGCTTTTCGTCGGATATTCTCTATGACACACTGAGCAAATACGATCCGGACCATCTGATGCTCGATATAACGCGCGACGAAGCGATGAAGGGGCTGGTGGATTTCGGACGGATCGAAAACATGCTTGAACGCACCAACGGCCGTATCGATCATATGGTGCTGAACCGCGTCACACCTCTTGCCGCGCCGCTTTTCCTCGAACCCGGGCGCGTGCCGGTGGTCGGTGAGGGACGTGAACGACTGGTTGAAGAAGAGGCCGAGAGGTTGATGCAGGCCGCTGGACTGGACAACCTGCCACAGTCGCAAAAGCCAAAATGGCGAGTGCCCTATTGATGGTTAACCGAAGGCCTGTCGCATCTTCACACCTATGAACTTCGGTGTACGATCCGTTAACTCCCGTTTGTGCAACTGACGACTACGCTTGCATCTTGTCGCATCAGGCGGCTAGAACGAAGCATGAACAATTCGATTGAATTCTGTGGCGAAAACCTTGTCTTACGCCCATCCGGAGCTCTCTTTTGGCCAGAGAAGGGAATGCTGGTCGTATCGGACCTGCACCTTGGGAAATCCGAAAGGATTGCACGTCGCGGCGGCATGCTTTTGCCTCCCTACGAAACCACAGAGACGCTAACCAGGCTGTCCGATGAGGCAGCAGCCACTCAGCCCACGTCAATCCTCTGTCTTGGGGACAGTTTTGATGACCGGAATGCCGTGGCGTCCCTTGACGAAAGCCACACCGCAACGCTGCAAAAGCTTCAGGCGGGTCGGCGGTGGATATGGATTGAGGGCAACCATGACCCCGGTCCCTTGGGCCTTGGTGGCACAACACTTGCCGAATTTCGTGAAGGCGCGCTTCACTTCCGGCACATCGCAGCAACTCCCTGTGAAAATGGTGAGATATCAGGGCATTACCACCCCAAGGCGCGCATCAAACACACCTCGCGCCGCTGCTTCATGGCCGACCAGAAGCGGATCATCATGCCCGCCTTTGGCGCCTACACCGGTGGCCTTGACTGGACGGCACCCGAGCTCAGACGGCTCTTTTCCGACACGGCCACAGCCTATCTTACGGGGCGGCGCACACTCGCAGTTCCGATACCCCGGATCGCCCAAACACAAGCTTAAGTGCTCGGCACTTCAAACCCTGCTGCTTTATGGCTTCCGTCACAAAAGGGTTTGTTCTTCGACTGCCCACAGCGACACAAAAACGCGCGTGTCCCGCGGTGCAACCGGTGCCCGGTCCCCGATGTGATCTCAAGCGCCCCTCGCGCTTCAACCGGTCCGTTTTCGTGGCCGATGATCTCCAGAACTTCACCAGCGTCGTCTCCCGGAGCATCCTTCCCGGTTTCCGCAGGCTCGCCGGTCGCCTCAAATTTTGCATCCACATGAGAGTAATCACAAAACGGCGGATTCTTAGTTTGACCGCAACGACACAGGGTTGCCCGCGTTAACCTCTCTCCACCAACACTAAGGTTTCCATGCAGTGCATTCGGGCCGTTTTCCAATACCGCGGCGCGATTAATGCCAGGCGCGGCCTCGCCACCATCCCCGTCAACCATCCGAAACGTCAAAGCCCCCGACGGGCAGGTTCGGATCATTGCGGCGATTTCTTCGGCCGGGGCCGCATCAGGCGAAACCCACGGGCGTTTCTCAGGATCAAAAACCTGAGGGAGTTTCAAAAAGCAATTACGCGCGTGAATACACCGCTTCATCTCGAAGCCGATTTCAATCGCCTCGCCTGTATACTTCTTTGCCATGCGGACCTCCTGCTTTCCTGACCACCGCACTCTATTGGCGGCGTCAGGTCAAGCCTCAGGCGGTCAACCCTTCAGGTTCAGCCAGCCCGTTCACCCGACAACAGGCCGTCAGGGTGTTCGCCAACAAGCAAGCGATTGTCATCGGACCAACGCCGCCCGGCACCGGTGTGATGGCACCCGCAACCTCAGAAGCACTGGCGAAATCCACATCTCCCACAAGCCGTGTCTTGGGCGAGCCGTCTTCCTTAAGCCCAGCATCAATACGGTTAATGCCGACGTCAATCACAGTCGCCCCCGGCTTGATCCAATCGCCCGGCACCATTTCAGGCCGCCCGACCGCCGCCACAACAATATCCGCGCGGCGCACAACCTCGGCCAAATCCTTGGTCCGGCTATGCGCAATCGTCACTGTGCAGCTATCACCCAACAGAAGCTGAGCCATCGGCTTGCCCACAATATTCGAGCGCCCGACAACCACCGCATCCATGCCCGATAGGCTTCCGTGATGATCCCGCAGCATCATCAGGCATCCAAGCGGCGTGCAGGGCACCATTGA
>JABDQU010000358.1 GCA_013042105.1 Boseongicola sp. | reverse complement strand
GCACCACGCCGTCCAGCGCACCGATCTGCACGGCCCCGTCCAGATACGTCCGCCCCGCCTCGATGTACTCCGCGATCTTCGGACGGTTCCCGGTCATATCAACCACGGCCCCGTTCGGCGCGACAATCGACTGCAACCCATTGCTTTCAGCCAGTTTCGCGTGCTCACGCAAATGACGGTGCTCCCCATGCATCGGAATAACCATTTGCGGCTTTATCACCGCGTGCATGGTATCCAGATCAGGCCGGTTCGCATGCCCGGAGACGTGATAATGCCCGCCGGAATTTTCGTCGACCACATCAACGCCCTTCTCCGAAAACGCATTGATGATCCGCGCAACACCGCGCTCATTTCCAGGAATCGTTTTAGAGGAAAACAGGAACAAATCGCCCTCTTTCACTTCCAGACCAAGATACTTGCCCCGACTAAGCCCCGCCGACGCCGCGCGCCGCTCTCCTTGCGATCCAGTGACAAGCAACATCAGGTTCTCGCGCGGGATATCCCCCGCCTCTTCCGGGCTGACCACGGTCGGGAAATCCGTCAAGACGCCGGTCTCGACACTCGCCTCAACCATCCGCCGCATTGCACGACCCAAAAGGCAAACCGACCGCCCCGCTGCAACACCCGCTTCAGCCAGCGTCTTCACTCTTGCGACGTTGGACGCAAACGTGGTCGCCACGACCATGCCTTTGGCATCGCTCACCAACTTCGTGATCTCAGGACCAACACTGGCCTCTGACCGCCCGGCATGTGGCGAAAACACATTGGTCGAGTCACACACCAGCGCCTTCACACCGGTGGAGGCAATTCCGGCCCAAAGCTCCGGGTCCCAGGCCTCGCCCACCAGCGGAGTCTCGTCCAACTTAAAGTCACCAGTATGCACGATCCGCCCCGCGGGCGTGTCGATCACCAAAGACGAGCTTTCCGGGATCGAATGGCTGATCGGCGCAAATCCAACCGAAAACGGCCCGAATTTGCGCGTCTCCGGCCAAGGCTCAACCACGTTGATCGCGTTTTCGTCCCCACCATGCTCCGACAGCTTCCGCGCCGCGTGATGCGCTGTAAACCGTCGCGCATAAATCGGGGCGCGCAGACGATGCCACAGGTGTCCAACAGCCCCCACATGGTCCTCATGCGCATGCGTAATGAACACGCCCTCGATGCGATCCCGCCGCGCCTCAAGCCACTCCACATCCGCAAAGATCAGATCAACCCCGGGCGAGCCCTCCATCTCGGGAAAGGTCACCCCAAGGTCCACGACAATCAGCCGCTCCTTGTCCGGCGCGCCCCATCCATAGACATAGGCGTTCATTCCAATTTCACCGGCCCCGCCCAGAGCGAGATAGATCAGCCGTTCATTACTCATTGATTTTCCTTGTTAAATCGATGGATGACCGTCAGGCCAAACATCGTCAAATCTTCTTCGACCACGTCGAAAAGCATATCACCCTTGGCAAACAACGGCGCCAGACCACCGGTCCCCACCACCTTCATCGGCACACCAAACTCGGCCTTGATGCGCGCGGTAATTCCTTCAATCAGGCCCGTATAGCCCCAAAAGACACCGGACTGAATGCATTCCACCGTATTGGTCCCGATGACCTTTTCAGGTTGCGTAATATCCACATGCGGCAATGCCGCCGCGCCCGCCGCCAGCGCTTCGAGGCTCAGGTTCACCCCCGGCGCAATCACGCCGCCCACATAGGCGCCGTCCTCGGCGACCACATCAAAGTTCGTTGCCGTCCCAAAATCCACGACCACCGCATTGCCACCGTGACGCTCAAAGGCGCCGGCCGCATTCGCCAACCGATCCGGCCCCGGGCGCACGCCCTCATCCACCCGGGACGGCACCGGCAACAGACACTCGGGCTTACCCACCACCAGGGGACGACAGCCAAAATACCGGTCACACAGCACCCGCAGATTGAACACCACCCGCGGCACGGTGGACGAAATCACCACCTCGTCGATCACCACATCGCGCAAGCCTTGCGCACTCATCAGCGTCGACAACCAGACATAGTACTGATCGGCCGTGCGTTGATGCTCGGTCGAGGCGCGCCACGTCCCAAGAAACGCCGAACCGTCCCAAACCGAGAACACCGTATTCGTATTGCCCGTGTCTATGCACAAAAGCATCGCGCGCTCCTTCCCCTAGAAATACA
>JABDQU010000357.1 GCA_013042105.1 Boseongicola sp. | reverse complement strand
TGCATTGGCTGGTCGGAATCCAATGCTGTGATTTATGCAAATTCGGTTTTGGGCGCGCGGACGCCAAAGCATCCCGATTATCTTGATTTGTGTATCGCAATGACCGGGCGGGCGGCCGTTTCGGGGGGCTATACCGACGCCGGACGCTTGGCGCGACGGGTGATCGAGGTGACGTTTCCGGAAGGGGCGGACGATGCGGTCTGGCCTCTGGTGGGCTGGCTGTTGGGCAAGGCTTCGCCGGATCGGGTGCCGCTTGTGGTTGGTCTGGAGGAGGCGTCGCCGAGCGCGGACGATCTGAAGGCGCTTTGTGCGGCCTTTGGCACGACCTCGGGTGCGCCGATGTTGCATATTCGCGGTGTGACGCCTGAGGGCGGGCTGGAGCCTGCTGCGGATGCGGATCGGGTATTGATTGGAGCGGCGGAATTTGCGGCTGCCTGGTGTGAGTTAAATGCGGCTGAAGAGGGTGTTGAGCTGGTGGCCATCGGCTCGCCGCATGTGTCATTGGACGAGGTGCGGGTATTGGCCGGGCTGCTGGAGGGTCAGGCGATCCGGGATGGTGTTGAGGTGATCGTCACCATCGGGCGCGAGGTTCTGGCGGCCGCGCGCAGGGAGGGGCATGTGGCGGCGCTTGAGGCGATTGGCGTGCGGTTCTTGCCTGATATTTGCTGGTGCTCGATTACCGAACCTTTGTTTCCAAGCGGCACGAAAGTGCTGGTCACGAATTCCGGGAAGTATGCGCATTATGCCTTCGGGTTGTCTGGCCGGAAGGTGCGGTTTGGCGGGATGAAGACTTGCGTTGAGGCGGCGTTGACGGGGCGGGTGTCGTCGGCTCTGCCGGATTGGATCGACGCGGCTTCTTAGCTTCACTTTTGGCTTTCGACTTCTCCGGCGACCAGATCTTTGTACAGCGCGCGGATGCGTTCGATGACCGGATTTTTGCCGGTGCCGACGGGCTTGCCGTCGATTTCGGCCACGGGTGTTTGTGCTCCGAATGTGCCGGTCAGGAAGGCTTCGTCGGCTCCGTAGGCCTCATAGAGCGAGAAGTTTTTCTCAAATACCGGGATGTCATTTGCGCGGCAGAGATCGATGACCTTCTGGCGGGTGACGCCATTCATGCAGTAATCGCCGGTTGATGTCCAAACCTCGCCCTTTCGCACGATGAAGAAGTTGCAGGCATTGGTGGTGTTCACGAAGCCATGCGGGTCCAGCATCAGGGCTTCGTCCGCGCCGGCCTGTTCGGCCTGAAGGCAGGCGATCACGCAGTTCAGCTTGGAGTGGCTGTTGAATTTCGGGTCCTGACTTGTGGGCAGGCCGCGCACTTGAGGAACCGAGGCGAGGCGGATGCCTTTGCCTTGGACCGTGGCGCTGGGGGTTGAGTGTTCTACGATTGCCACGACGGTGGGGCCAAAGCGGCTGAGGGCGGGGTGCTGGAAAGGTTTGGCTTTGCGACCACGGGTGATCATTAGGCGGCAGTGGGCGTTTGAGGTCATGCCGTTCGCGGCGGCGGTCTTGTCGAGCAGCGCTTTGATCTCGGCGCGGGTGAGGCCCGGGTCGAGCGATACCGATTTCAGCGAGTTGAACAGCCGATCCATGTGTTCGTCGAAAAACGCCCAGACGCCATCATAAAGGCGCATGCCTTCCCACATGCCGTCGCCCAGCATGAAGCCGCTGTCATAGACCGAGACTTTGGCGTCGTCTTTGTGGACAAGCTCGCCGTTGACCCAGATCAGGATGTCGTCGTTGCGGGCGTCGAATTCAGCGTCGTGGGTGGTTTTGGCTTCAGGGGTCATTGAGAGGGCTCCGGTTCAACGCAGACAATGGGCGCGTCTAACCGTTTTGCACGTGTGCGCCGATGGGGTCCAGTCGGACATTGCGGTTGACTTGCGTTCAGGCAAAATCGGTTGCCGCTGTCACTCGGCTGGCAAGTGACCTGCGATGAGCTGGCGCAGACCGAGTGCGGCACCCGCGAAGATCGCCGCAGACGCAACGGGAGCGCTATAGGCCAGCACTGAAAAGGCCGAGATGCCCTGACCGATGCTGCATCCAACTGCAAGGATTGCGCCTGCGCCCATCAGAGCGGCACCTGCGATTTGTCGGCCAAGCTCGCGCGGGTCGTCGCAGGCTTCCCAGCGGAAATGTCCCTTCGAATACGAGCCAAGCGTTGCCCCGATGATCACGCCAAGGACAGAGCCGACGCTGAACGAAACGGTGTTTCCCGACGCGGTCATGGCGTAATAGATCGTGTCTCCGATTGGGGCGGCGAAGGTGTGGGTTTCGATGGGTTCGGCGGCGAAACCGTTTTGTGCAATCCAGTATGTTCCGACCCAGCCTGAGATGACGGCAAGGCCCACGACAGTTCCCCACAGGATGTGAGAATATGAGCGGCGCATCTCGCGGCTGGAAAGCCCGATCGCAAGAAGCGCGCCGCCGATTGCGATGCCGGTGGCCAGCGGGGGAATTCCGAGACTGCCCTCAAACAAGTAGCCGATGCCTTGCAGCGAGTCCGCGCCTTCTTCTACGGGGAATAACCAGACCCGGGCGTGCGCCAAAGGACCAGACATCACGATGTAAGCGGAAAGGCCCATGACGATCACGATGATCAGCGATCTGAGATCACCGCCGCCAAGGCGGGCCAAAGCGCCGTATCCACAGTTGCCCGAAAGCGCCATGCCGTAGCCAAACATCAACCCGCCAATGACCGTGGCGAGCGGGTTCCAGACGCGGTCAAGGTAAGCCGTTTCCGCGCCGTCCATATAGCCTGTCGACATCGCGATATGTGTGCCGGCGATTGCCACGCCTAAGGCCACCGCCCACATGCGCAGGCGTCTGTCGTCGGATGAATACAGCAGGTCCTCAATCGCGCCGAGCGTGCAAAATCGTCCGATCCGTGCCGCAAGGCCCAGAGCGATACCCCCAAATAGCCCAAGCAAAGCAGCGGCTTGCGCCTCTGTTACGGTCTCCAGCATTTTGCCCTCCCATGCGCAGCGGGCTTATTTGTGCCTCTACTGCGTGTCCGACCTGCAAAACAGGTCATAGACGATTTCCATGATTTGTTTTGGGCGTTCATCTGTCAAGCTGTAGTAAATGACCTTTCCTTCGCGTCGGGGTTTCACGAACCCTTCGAGGCGCAGTCGGGACAATTGCTGTGAGACGGCGGCCTGGCGTGCAGACAGCAGGTCTTCAAGTTCGGTAACGGATTTCTCTCCTGATGCGAGATGGCACAGGATCATCAACCGACCTTCATGGCTGATGGCCTTGAGGAAATTGGACGCGCGCATTGCGTTCTTTGCCATGCGGTCCATGTCCTCGGCCGAGGTGTTCTCGTCAAAGACCGGCAACTTTGATGTGCCAGTATCGTTGTGGCTTTCAACGTCCATTTCGGTCATCCCGCTTCCCTTAGAGGCACTTCAGCGCGCTCCAGCATCATGCCCAAGAGGCCCCAGAAAAAATCTTCGCCGGGATACCCTTCGATGCGATCGACCTCTACGCCGTTGTGGACAAGAATAAAAGTCGGGCTGAAGCGAACACTCGACGACAGGGTGATGCCATCCGGGGGTGCGTCATACATGTCGAAGCGCACCAGAGGTGCTGTGCGGCCTTCGGTGGTTTTTGGATAGGCCTCGGAAATCTCCGCGTTCCAGCGCGCGCACCACATGCAGCCGTCTTCTTCGGCCATGAGAAGCAGAGCCTCCGCCGAAAGCTGGAACGGAAACCATGAAAATACCAGAATGAGAAGGGCGCGCACCATGGTTGCAACTTCACTTCAATTGACGGTTGTTAAAAACATTCATAATCTAATATTCGAATTTTTCAATCTTTATGGCGTCTCAGAATGTTCGATATCACTATATTTGGCGCAACTGTCGCAGGATTGTTATCGTTCTTATCGCCGTGCATTTTGCCGATTGTGCCGTTTTATTTGTCATACCTTGCGGGCGTCGGGATGAACCAGATCTCGGCGGAAGCGGTTGTCACGCCTGCGGTGCGGCGTCGTGCGTTGATCGGATCGATCTTGTTCGCGCTTGGCGTCATCACTGTCTTTATCGGGCTCGGCGCCACGGCGACTGCTTTTGGTCAGCTTGTGCGGGACTATTTCGATATCCTGCGCTACGTCGCGGCTGCTTTGATTATTGCCATGGGCCTTCATTTCCTCGGCATTATTCGCATTGGTTTTCTGTATCGCCAGTTGCGCGCGGATGTCGGTGAGACCTCAAACCTTGGATATGTCGGCTCGTATGTCATTGGGCTTGCCTTCGCGTTTGGCTGGACGCCTTGCGTTGGGCCTGTGCTGGCCGCGATTTTGTTCACTGCGGCGGGCCAGGACACTGCTTGGCAGGGCGCTTCCTTGTTGTTTTTCTATGGATTGGGCATGACATTGCCGTTCATTGTGGCGGCTCTTTTCATTGGACCGTTCATGTCCTGGATGGCGCGATTTCGGAAATATCTGGGAGTGGTTGAGAAACTCATGGGCGCGTTTCTGGTGTTGTTCGGCGTTTTGATTGCAACCGAAACCATCAACGTAATTGCTCAGTGGATGCTGGAGACGTTTCCGATTTTCAGCGCGATTGGGTGAATAAGGGAGGGAGTTATGAAGAGACTATTGGTGATATTGGCCGCGACCGTTTTGGCCACGTCCGTGCAGTCTGCCGAGCTTGGCGATGACGGGCTTCATAAGACAGACTGGATGCGCGACACTTTCAAGGACCTTGGAGAAGATCTGGAAGAGGCGAACGCAGAAGGCAAACGCCTGTTGCTGATGTTTGAGCAGCGCGGGTGCATCTACTGCACAAAGATGCATGCAGAAGTCTTCCCGGACCCAGAGGTCGCCAAGACCATCGCCGACAACTACTTCGTGGTGCAGTTGAACCTGCATGGCGATATCGAAGTGACCGATTTCGACGGTGAGACCCTGAGTGAAAAGCAAATGGCGCGAAAGTGGGGGATTCTCTTCACGCCGACCCTGATGTTCCTGCCCGAAGAGGTGGATAGTGATTTAACTGCGCCGCAAGCGGCGGTTGCGACGATGCCGGGCGCGTTCGGGCGGGGGACCACATTGGACATGCTGACGTGGGTGGCGGAGAAACGGTATCTGCTTGATGGGGATGAAGATTTCCAACGTTACCATGCGCGTCGGATTCAGGAGCGGAGCAACGGTTCATTTGACTAACATATATAAAAATTCATAAAATTGAATTTGTAGTTGCTTGAATCGGATTGTGTGCCTTAGTGTACCGTAAAGACCTTAGGGAGGGCCTATGAAGAAACTACTATTTGTAGCCGCGACAGCTGCTGTGACTGCGTTGCCAATACATGCTGACACAGTTGCGCCGACAAACGTTGCGTTTAGCGACGGAGCCGTCAGCGGATCGCTTACGGGCGTTGCAGGGGATCCTGCAGAGGGCCGTATCTTAATGAACAAGGGTTCGGGCAATTGCATTGCATGCCATGCTGTGAGTGCGCTTGATGACTTGCCGTTTCACGGGGAGATCGGGCCACCTCTTGATGGTGTCGCGGATCGATGGAGCGAAGCCGAGCTTCGTGGTATCATTGCAAACGCAAAAGAGATGTTCCCGGAAACGATGATGCCGTCGTTTTACAAAACGACCGGATTTGTTCGACCCGGAAACGCCTACACAGGGAAGGCCGCTGAAGGTGAGCTGGACCCGCTTTTGACAGCACAACAGGTGGAAGACGTCGTCGCCTACCTGCTGACGCTTAAGGAATAATCGGCTGCGGTCGATGAAAGATGGAGATCACATCATGAAATTAACACGTCGTGAAACACTGTTTATCGGCATGGGGGCGGTCGTTGCAGCGACAGTGCCACTCCCGGCGCTGGCATCGGTTGAAGATGCAGTGGCGGCCTTTACGGGCGGTGCTGACGTTGGGTCGGGGGGCATCACGCTTTCGACCCCCGAAATCGCGGAAAACGGCAACACGGTGCCGGTCGAAGTATCGGCCCCCGGAGCGGTTTCGATCATGCTTCTGGCTGCTGGCAACCCGAACCCGGATGTCGGCACGTTCAACTTCGGGCCACTGGCGGCATCTCAGACCGCATCGACCCGCATTCGCCTTGCAGGCACGCAGGACGTCGTTGCCGTCGCCAAGATGGCGGATGGCTCGTTCGTGCGCACAGCAAACGAAGTGAAAGTCACAATCGGCGGCTGCGGCGGCTAACTCAGGATAGAAGGAACCCAAATCATGGCAGACGGAGTTAAACCCCGCGTCAAGGTCCCAAAAACGGCTTCCGCCGGTGAAGCTGTCACGATCAAAACGCTGATCAGCCATCAGATGGAATCGGGCCAGCGCAAGGACAAAGAAGGCAATACGATCCCGCGGTCGATCATCAATCGTTTTGTGGTCGATTTTAACGGGCAGAACGTCATCGATGTGACGCTGGAGCCTGCGATTTCGACGAACCCATACTTCGAGTTCGAAGCGATCGTGCCGGAAAGCGGCGATTTCACATTCACCTGGTATGACGATGACGGCTCGGTCTACGAGGAGACCAAATCTGTCGAAGTCAGCTGAACGCGCAATAGGGAGGGAGACAATAATGAAAAAAGCAATCGCGATTTCTTCTGGTGCTGCTGCGCTTTGCCTGATGGTGACGCCGCTCTTGGCTGAGCCTGACGATGACAGCCTGGTCATCAACGAAGAACTGCAGATGGTGACCGAAACAGAGGCGCCTGATCATTTGGAATACGTCAACACGATTTACTCGGGGTGGCGGTTCCGGACCGATGAGACACAGGCGCTTCAGCTTGATGACTTCGATAACCCGGCGATGCTGACCGTTGATGCGGCAATTGACGCGTTCAACACCGTTGACGGAAGCGAAGGAAAGTCCTGCGCCTCTTGTCACGCGGGACCGGAGGATTTCGCAGGTCTGACGGCCTCTATGCCAAAGGTGATCGACGGTAAGTTGGTCGTGATGGAGGATTTGCTTAACAACCATCGCGCCAAAGCTATGGGTGCCGAGCCATGGAAATGGTCGGGTCAGGAGATGCAGGGCATGGTCGCTCTTATTGGTCTTCAATCTCGCGGTATGCCTGTTGACGTGGCGATTGATGGCGAAGCTGCGCCTTTCTGGGAAAAGGGCAAGGAGATCTACTATACGCGCTATGGTCAGCTTGAGCTGAGCTGCGCGAATTGCCACGAAGACAACTATGGCAACATGATCCGCGCCGACCACCTGAGCCAGGGCCAGATCAACGGCTTTCCGACCTATCGCCTCAAGCAGGCCAAGCTGATCTCGAAGCACAACCGTTTCCGCGGCTGTATTCGCGACACACGGGCTGAGACTTTCGCCGAGGGTTCGGACGAGTTCCGTGCGCTTGAGCTTTATGTCCAGTCACGCGGCAATGGGCTTTCGGTCGAGACACCGGCAGTCCGCCAGTAAACAAGTAATCTTGGCCCATCCCCATTGCTGGGGGTGGGCCTTTTTTTAAATTAACGCATTCAAGAATGCGAATTTGAAGGGGTGAGGCAATGATCTCGCGACGCGACTTTTTGCAGGCTTCAATGGCCGCTTCGGCAATTGTCGGAGGGTCCGGTTTTGGAAACTGGGCGCAGTTGGCAGCACAGCAGCGGCTGACGCAGGATCAGCTTCTTCAGTTTGATACTTTTGGAAATGTCTCGCTGATCCACATCACGGATATCCATGCGCAGATGGTGCCGATCTATTTCCGCGAGCCGTCCGTGAATATCGGTGTCGGTGGAAACGCCGGTGTTGTGCCGCACATTACGGGCGCTGATTTCCGCCGCGCCTATGGCATCGAAGACGGTAGCCCGTCGCACTACGCCCTGACGTCTGGCGATTTTTCGGCGCTTGCCCAAGGGTATGGCCGGATGGGCGGTCTGGACCGCGTTGCGACCGTCATCAATTCGATCCGTGCGGATCGCCCCGACGCTCTTTTGCTGGATGGTGGTGATACCTGGCATGGGTCCTATACCTGCTATCACACGGCCGGGCAGGATATGGTGAACGTGATGAACGCGCTGCGTCCCGATGCGATGACGTTCCACTGGGAATTCACGCTTGGATCGGACCGGGTGCATGAGTTGGTTGATGGTCTGCCTTTCGCGGCCTTGGGCCAGAACATTTTTGACGCCGAGTGGGATGAACCAGCTGAGATGTTCCCGCCCTATACGTTCTTTGAGCGTGGAGGCGTCAAGATTGCCGTCATCGGCCAAGCCTTTCCTTACATGCCCATTGCAAACCCCGGATGGATGTTCCCCGAGTATTCATTCGGTATTCGCGATGAGAACATGCAGGAGATGGTCGACGAAGTCCGCGCGCAAGGGGCGGAATGCGTTGTTTGCCTGAGCCACAATGGCTTTGATGTGGACAAGAAGATGGCGAGCATCGTGACCGGCATTGATGTGATCTTGTCGGGACACACACATGACGCCTTGCCCGAGCCGGTGCTTGTTGGCGAGACCATCATTGTGCCGTCGGGCTCGAACGGCAAGTTCGTCAGTCGGATTGATCTGGACATTCAGAACGGACGGATGATGGGTTTCCGTCACAAGCTGATCCCCATTTTCTCGGACGTCATCGAGCCGGATAAAGACGTGGCCGCGGTGATTGAAGCGGAACGCGCGCCTTACAAGGACCAGTTGTCTGACGTCATCGGCACGACGGACGAGTTGCTCTATCGGCGCGGGAACTTCAATGGGACCTGGGATGATCTGATTTGTGATGCGCTTTTGTCAGAGCGTGATGCAGAGATCGCGCTGAGCCCCGGGGTGCGCTGGGGGCCGTCGATGATCCCTGGGCAGGAGATCACGCGCGAGGATCTCTGGAACGTCACGTCCATGACCTATCCGGAAGCCTATCGCACTGAAATGACAGGTGAATTCCTGAAGATCGTTCTTGAGGACGTGGCGGACAACATCTTCAATCCCGACCCGTTCTTCCAGCAAGGCGGTGACATGGTGCGCACTGGTGGGCTTGGGTATCGGATCGAGATTGATAAACCTCAAGGCGAGCGCATCAGCAATATGACACTGTTGTCTACAGGAGAACCAATTGACCCGGCGCGCAATTATGTCGTGGCAGGCTGGGCCAGTGTGAATGAGGGCACGGAAGGGCCGCCTATTTGGGATGTGGTGGAAGCGCATATCAAGGCGCAGGGCACCGTCTCGCTTCAGCCCAACAACTCTGTTGAAATTATTCGTTAGAGGAAGTCGATGATGAAATCACATTTAACCCGCCGAGCGCTCCTCCGTTCGGGTATTGCGAGCGGCGCATCGCTGGCCGCGGCCGGAAGCGTTGCCGCGCAGGATGGGCCTGACCCGCTTATTACCGAGACGCAGGACTGGGCAATGTTTACCGGCGATGCCGTGGACGCGACGCCATACGGGATGCCGATCCGGTTTGAGGCGGACGTCATTCGTCGCAATGTGCCGTGGCTGACGGCGGATCCGATCAGTTCGATCAACTTCACGCCGATCCATGCTTTGGAAGGCACGATCACGCCGCAGGGGTGTGCGTTTGAGCGACACCATTCCGGCGCGATCGAGTTGTCGAAAGAAGATTATCGTTTGATGATCAATGGTCTGGTCGATCAGCCTTTGATCTTCACCTATGAGGATCTTGAGCGCTTTCCGCGTGAGAACCACGTCTATTTCTGTGAATGCGCTGCGAACACCGGCATGGAATGGGCGGGTGCTCAGCTGAACGGTGTGCAGTTCACGCACGGCATGATCCACAATATGGAATACACCGGCATTCCGCTACGGACGCTCCTGAATGAAGCGGGTCTGGGGGCTGCGGGAGATCTTTCGGACAAGTGGGTCTACGTTGAAGGCGCGGATGCGTCTTCGAACGGACGCTCGATCCCGATGGAGAAAGCTCTGGATGATGTGATCGTGGCCTTCAAGGCGAACGGCGAGGCATTGCGCAAAGAGCACGGCTATCCCGTGCGTCTGGTGGTGCCGGGCTGGGAGGGGAACCTCTGGGTTAAGTGGCTGCGTCGGATCGAAGTATCGGATCGTGCCGTGGAAAGCCGTGAAGAGACCTCGAAATACACGGATGTTCTGGAGGACGGCACAGCGCGGAAGTGGACGTGGGTGATGGATGCGAAATCCGTTATCACCTCGCCCAGCCCGCAACAGCCCATTACGCATGGAACGGGGCCGCTTGTGATCACGGGTCTTGCGTGGTCCGGGCATGGTCAGATCACGCGTGTTGATGTCTCGAAGGACGGCGGCATGACGTGGGAGACTGCGCGGCTTGGGCGTCAGGGTGACACCAAGGCGTTGACGCGGTTCTATCTCGATACCGAGTGGAACGGCGAGCCGTGGCTCTTGCAGGCGCGGGCGATGGACGAGACCGGATACGTCCAGCCCACAAAAGATCAACTGCGCGACGTGCGCGGTGAGAATTCAATCTATCACAACAATTGCATCCAGACGTGGGCTATCGCGTCGGACGGGAAGGCCGAGAATGTCGAAGTCTCCTAATTCAAACATCTTTATTCCCGCTATCGGTGGTGCGGCGCTTTTGCTGGGCGGTGCCTTTGGCATTGCCAATATCGGATATGGCAACGACCGCATCGAAACACTGCAGTCGAACCTTGAAAGCGAACGCGCAGCGGCAGAAGCGCAAGTCACGCGGGTTGGTGAACTTGAAACGGCTTTGTCTGAGGCACAGGCGCGCGCTGCCGAGCAGCTTGCGACGCTTGAAGAAACGACCGCGTCGCAACTCAGTGGCATGGAGCAGCAACTGGCCACGCTGAAAGCGCAGTTGGAAACCGCTTCGCAGGGTGGCGATCTTATGCTGGCGGCCACTTCGGTCGCCGCCTCGGTCGGCACGGAAAGTGCGCCAGCGTCAGGGGATGCTTTCGGATTAGGGCGCGCGGCGCTTGAGGAAGAGTTGGCCGCCTGGGACGTGGATGTTCTGCCGGATGGTCGCGGACTGCCGGAAGGGTCAGGCGATGTCTGGACCGGCGATGAAGTGTTTGGCGAGCAATGCGCGGCGTGTCACGGTGATTTCGCGGAAGGCCGGGACGCCTGGCCTGTTCTGGCGGGCGGTTTTGACACGCTGGCCGACCGTGATCCTGTCAAGACGGTGGGGTCTTACTGGCCTTATTTGTCGACGGTCTGGGACTATGTTCACAGGTCTATGCCGTTTGGGGCTGCGGGCACGCTAACCGACGATGAGGTTTATGCGATCACCGCCTATATCCTATATTCCAACGATCTGGTGGACGACGATTTCGTCTTGTCGCGGGAAACTTTCGCTGATGTTGCAATGTATAATGCCGATGGTTTCATCGTCGATGATCGCCCGGTGACAGAGTATCCGATTTGGACGGGTGAGCCTTGCATGAGCGATTGCAAAAGCGCGCCTGCGGAAATCACGCGCCGGTCGTCTGACGTTGGTGTGACGCCGGCGGATGATGGCTCGATGGCGGAAAGTCTGATGGAACAACAGCTTGCGTCGCTCGGTGGTAACGAGTGGGGTGCAGAGCGCGTTGCGGGCAGCGTGTTCATGGACCCCGATGCCGCTGCTGCTGAAGAGGCGGCAATGGAAGAGGCACCGGAAGAGCAGGTCGCAAGCACTGAGACAGCCACGGATGCTACTGAGACAACAGCCGGGCCGGATCCGGCGTTGGTTGCGGCGGGCAAATCGGCGTTCCGGCAATGCGCGAGTTGTCACCAGATTGGTGAAGGGGCCAAGAACCGTTCGGGGCCACAGCTGAATGGTGTTTATGGCCGCGTGGTCGGCAGTGTGGACGGGTTCAAATATTCCAACGCTGTGAAGGATGCCAACAGCGAAGGCGTGGTTTGGAACGATGAAACACTCGCGGGCTTTCTGGCGGATCCGAAAGGTTATCTGAAGGGCACGCGGATGTCGTTCCGGGGTGTTCGCGATGACGAGGACTTGGCGGCCATCATAGCGTATCTGGCCTCGTTCGCGGAATGATCGGTAGCCTGCGAATAATGCTCGTTGCGATCGGCATGTCCGGTGCTGCGGGCATAACCTCGGCGCAAACCTTTGGAGATCCCGAGAACGGTGAAGTGCTTTATCAGCAATGCTCGGGGTGTCATGCGGTCGGCGAGGGCGCGCGCAATAAGGTCGGGCCTCTGCTGAACGGTATATTCGGACGCACGGCGGCAACGATTGAAGGGTTCCGATATTCGAATGCGTTTCGGCGTGCCGGTTCAAAGGGGCTTGAATGGCACGCCGAGGAGCTTGACGTGTTCCTTGAAAACCCAAAGCAACTGGTGCCCGGCACGCGGATGAGCTTTCGCGGCTTGAAAGAGGCGAGCGACCGCGCGGACGTCATCGCCTATTTGCGCCAATATTCAGATTCGCCGTCTGACATTCCTGAAGCTGATCCCACCGCGACAGCCACAGATCACGATCTGGCACCAGAGATTCTGGCGCTGGTCGGAGACGCGGAATACGGGGAATATCTGTCAAGCGAATGCACCACCTGTCACCAGGTTGACGGGTCTGATGAAGGTATTCCCTCCATCACTCTTTGGCCGCAGGAAGACTTCGTAGTTGCGATGCATGCCTACAAGAACAAGCGACGGGCGCATCCGGTCATGAACATGATTGCCGGCCGGTTGAACGAGGAAGAGATTGCGGCGCTTGCCGCGTATTTTGCGAATTTGGAAAATTGACACGTAATCTATTGGGAGGAAAAGACATGACGATTGATAGAAGGCTGTTTATTGGAAGCGGCGCGGCGGCAGCAATGCTTGCGGCGCCCATGGTGCGTGCTGCCGGACATGGCACACCGCGCGTTGTTGTTGTTGGCGGGGGTGCCGGCGGCGCGACCGCGGCGCGGTATATCGCAAAAGACAGCGATGGCGCGATCGACGTCACGTTGATTGAGCCGACGCGGACCTACTTCACTTGCTTCTTTTCGAACCTTTATCTTGGTGGCTTCAAAGAGATCGACGACCTTGGCCACACCTATGGAAAGCTGGCGGGCGACTATGGTGTGAACGTTGTCCACGATTGGGCGATTGGCGTCGACCGGGATGCCAAGACCGTTGCTTTGGCCGGGGGCGGTCGTGTTCCTTACGACAAGCTGATCCTGAGTCCTGGTATCGATTTCGTCGATGGTTCCGTGCCGGGCTGGGATCTGTCGTCCCAGAACGCAATGCCACACGCCTATAAGGGTGGGTCGCAGACCGAGCTGTTGAAGTCTCAGCTTCAGGCGATGCCC